>CAIYUC010000049.1 GCA_903929315.1 uncultured Bacteroidales bacterium | reverse complement strand
CCTTCAGGGTAAGTTTATCACATGTCTAATCAATCAAAAACTGGCCGGAGGTTCACATTTTATAAAATGGCGCGGGCTTGACAACGGTGGGATGCCATGCAAGCCCGGCGCCTTCGTTGCTTACCTGAAGGTAAACGGTAAGCTCAATGGGTTGGTAAAGGCTTTGAAAATTTGAAGTAACAAAGTGACAAAGACAAGGGGGCATGGATATAAAAACATGATACAGTGGGGATGGAATCTTTTTAGAAAACTTTAAATATTTTTTTGCGTCTTGGCGTCTTTGCGGTGATTTTTATCTTTTGCCCTTTTTATTTTATTCAAATGTCATTATCTTAGTAGAAAAATTTCAACCATGAAAAAATTATTACTTTTTTCCCTGTTGATTCCGGTGATCGTTTTTTCCCAAACTTATATCCCCATCACCAATAACATGACGATCAACAGCAACTCCAATATAAAATTCATCCCCAATAACTATGTATTTGCCGATCCTGTGCTGGATGGAGTGATCCGGATAAATAATGTTCATGATGTCATCCTCGACGGGGATAGTTGTACGGTCAATGGAACCAACTATATCGGGTACATGATCAAGATCGATAACTCCCACAATATTGTGATCAAAAATTTTGATTCGGTATTTAAATATAAATATGCAGTATATATCACCAACTCCGATCACATTATCATCAACGGGAATGATTTTTCAAGGAACAAAGTGGATTCTTCCGGCACGATTGATGTATGGGCGGATTATACATCTGCATTAGGCGGGGGAGTGATGATGTATCATTGCCGTGCAGTTCAGGTTTACAATAATATTATGAAGTTCCAGAATGACGGTGTCGCGGCTTATCACTGCGACAGCCTGAAGATCCATAATAATGATTTTGCATGGAATACCTCGTATGGGATACGGATGTTCTGGACCGACACCTGTTATATCTATGAGAACACTGCCTCCCATATTAACAGGCCAAATACAGATCCCAGCGACTGCGGCGCATTATTAATGATCGTTTCCAATAAGAACCGGGTAGAGAATAACGACCTTTCCTGGTCGGGTGATGGGGTTTTCCTGGGACAATACCAGAATTCGAACATCCCAAATAATAACTATTTTGCTTACAACCAATGTTCTTTTTCGCCCCATAATGCCATTGAAGCCACTTTTGCCGACGGAAATATATATAAGCATAATATATGCAACGTCAGTGACTATGGATTCTGGCTGGGCTATTCGTTCAACAGCATCGTCGACAGCAATGAGGTAAATGGTAATTTTCATTCGGGGATCGCCATTGACCGCGGATTTAATAATGTAATCACGCATAATACAATAAAAGAGAATCCCATCGGTATTGAATTATGGAAAGGAAACCCGATCAGCGGTTATCAGAACCAGAACTCCCAGGATTACTTTATCAGGAATAACCTGATCGAAGGAAATACCCAGGGGCTTTCCGCAATAACCACTACACACTCCATCGTTCAGAGCAATCAGTTCAACTATAACCAACTGCAATCTGTTTACCTCGAAGCGTCATCTTCACTCGATACCCTGTCGTCCAATGATTTCAGGATGCCGACCGGGTTTCATATTTATAACTGGTCAACTGACAACATATATGCGATGAATAACTCATTTGAGCCGGATGATACGGCGCTGATCAATGGAAAAATCTATGATCTTCATGATAATTCAGCCAAAGGGGAAGTCACGTGGTATCCCCCTCTTCCCGGTCCGGGACCGGTTATCCAGCAGGATCCACCTTGCGATATGGCCGAGCCGGGCGCCGTCTGGTATGCTTACCCCCAGGCAGGCTATCCCGGTCCCCGGATCCCTGATACGGTTTATATGGATACCAGTGAAAAAGTTATCGGAGCAGCTTCTGTCAAGCTGGTATCAGGAAGGGGATGGAATGTTGCATTGAATTACCGGCCTGCTGATGATTCGGTATCACGGTGGACATTAACCGACAATGATACCTTGTACTTCTGGGTCCGGACGATAAAAAACCCGTTTATCGGCTTTCAGGGTTTTTATATCCGCATCGGCGACCCGAAAGGGAATTATTACAAGTACACGGCCTCCACCAATTTATTGAATGCCGCGAACCTGACCTGGATACAATACAAATTCCCGCTTTCCGGGGACAATAACTTTTACAGATCAACGATCGGGCAAATGACCCTTAATGATGTTAACTACGTGGAATTCAATGCCGATACGTGGGATTATGGTTATACGCTCTGGGTGGATGGCGTCCAGTTCGCTCCATGCGAACCCGTGACGGGAATAACTTCTAACCCAGGAATAGTGACAGCCGAATTACAAATTTATCCTGATCCATTTGTAAGATCGACTAATATCGTTTATTCAATTTCGGCCAAGGAACATGTTTTAGTAAAGATTTTTGATTTTGAAGGAAAAGAAATGAAAACACTGGTTAATGAAACCCGATCAGCAGGGAAATACACTATTCCATTTGATGCAGGGAATCTGGCACCGGGGATTTATTTCTGTAACCTGATTACCTCGAAAACCAATATAATAAGGAAAATGGTTCTGCTAAAGCCATAATTTTTATTTTTGAACTTGAATTACCCCGTGCTTTAGCGCGGGGTTGAGTAGGCAAAACAAAACCGGGCTTCAACCCAAAATTCCGACTTAAGTTTTGGCCCTGTTCCCAACCGGCCGTCAACGAGGTTGTCTAAAAAGTAAGAAAAATAAAATTTCACGCGGAGTTCCGCAGAGTTTTACGCAGAGTCTCGCAAAGTTAAAACACATGTTTTCAATATTCTGCGAAACTCAGCGTTTCATCTGCGAGCCTCTGCGAGAAAGAAAAAATTACTTATTAGACAACCCCTAATTCAAATTACAAGGGAACATTCTCATCTCTTTCCTCTCTACCCTGTTTAACTATAACAGGTAAAAAATTATCCTTAACTTTGCCCCCTTTTAATCTTTAAGGATTGCATAATAAGAAAAAAGTAATCGTTGGCCTCAGCGGGGGAGTGGATTCCTCTGTTGCTGCATTATTATTGAAAGAACAAGGTTATGATGTGACAGGTGTCACAATGTCGCTCTGGTCGGGGGAGAATTATTATACCGGCAAACATTCCTGCTTCGGCCCGGGTGAAGATGAAGAGATCCGTGAAGCAAGGGAAATTGCGATGGCCCTCGATATTCCATTTCATGTTTTCGATTGCTCAGGAAAATACAGGGAAATAGTCCTGGAGAATTTTCGTCTGGAATACCTTTCCGGCCGTACCCCCAATCCTTGCGTCAAATGTAATCAGCTGATCAAATTCGGGATGCTTCCTGAACTGGCAAAGAGGAATGGCATGGAGTTCGATTATTTCGCTACCGGCCATTATGCAAGAGTGGAATGGCAGGAATCATCAAAAAGATACCGGTTGAGAAAGGGAATAGATCCGAATAAAGACCAGTCATACTTCCTTTACCGCCTGTCGCAGGAACAACTTTCGCAGATCCTTTTCCCTCTCGGTGAGCTCACAAAAAGGGAAGTCAGACAGCTTGCTTCCCGGATCATGACCCCCCTGGCAGAGAAAGAAGAAAGCCAGGATTTTTATAGCGGGGATTACAAGGAATTGTTCGATATTCCTGAAACTCCCGGCGAAATTGTAAATACACAGGGACACATACTGGGGCAACACAAAGGGATATGGAATTATACGGTCGGGCAGCGTAAAGGCCTCGGTATAGCGTGGACCGAACCTCTTTATGTGACCTCATTAAACAAAGAGAAAAACCAGGTTATAGTGGGAATACGGGAGGATGTATTGAGTTCTGATTTTCTTGTGGAAGACCTCAATTGGATAGATATTGACAACCTGGTGCACCCCATCGGGGTAAATGTTAAGATCCGTTCTGCACAAAAGGAAAGGGAAGCATTGTTAGAACCCTGTGAAAATGGGAACGTAAAAGTGACATTCCATAATCCGAACGATAGCATTGCACCCGGGCAATCAGCGGTATTTTACCAGGATGATATTGTTATTGGTGGTGGAATTATTAAAAGCGTTAGCTAAACAGATAAGTTGTCATATATACTAAACAATAAATTGTAAATAAGAACTATGAAAATCAGGGAAACTCTTATCATTACTTATCTATTATCCATTTCTTTCGTCGCTTTTCCACAGCGTAACCCGGAGATTACCGCCGGGGAAATAAAAGCCGATGTTTATTATCTCGCTTCCGATTCCCTTAAGGGCCGGAAACCAGGTACACCTGAAAGTGATCTTGCCGCTGAGTATATCCGTGAACAGTTTAAAGCTTCCGGCCTGAAGCTGATCACAGATAATGGCTTTCAGTATTTTGAAATTGTCACTGACGTGACCCTCGGAGAGAAAAATTTTCTCACATTTCACGGCTTTCAGGGAACAGTAAAAAAAGATTTTACACCGTTGGTCTTTTCTTCCAATGGTGAGGTAAATGCTCCGGTCGTATTTGCAGGATATGGTTTTGACATTGACCAGGACAGCGTGAAATGGAAGGATTATGAGGGTGTTGATGTGAAAGGGAAATGGGTCATAATTTTCCGTGGAGACCCTGAACTCGATAATTCCGAAAGTAAATTTATTCCTTACAGTGAAATCCGGGGAAAGGTACTCACGGCGAAAGATCACGGAGCTTATGGCGTATTACTGATTACCCCCAGGGCCATCGACAAGGATGATAAACTTATGGTTCTTCGCACAGAAAATAATGAAGTTACAGCCGGTATTCCGGTCATTAACATTAAGCGCGATGTCGGTAATCTTTTGCTCCAGGCTTCAGGGTTCACACTGGATTCCCTTGAAAGAACGTTGAACAGAACCAGGAAACCAATGTCTTTTACTATCCCTGTTCCGGTAACCGGTACTTCTGATGTAATCCAGAAAAAAGCGAGAACGGAAAATGTAATTGGAATGATCGAAGGAACGGATCCGGTGTTAAAAGATGAATACATCGTCATCGGAGGGCATTATGATCACCTGGGTTTCGGTGGCCCGGGTTCAGGATCACGGATGCCTGATACCGTTGCGATTCATAACGGCGCAGATGATAATGCTTCAGGAACAGTTATGGTCATAGAATTGGCAGGGAAACTGGCATCCGTTAAATCGCAGCTCAAACGAAGCATCCTGTTTATCAGCTTCAGCGGGGAAGAAATGGGGCTTCTTGGTTCCAAATATTTTATTGATCATCCTGTTGTAAATCTTAAAAAAATTAAAGCCATGTTCAATTTTGACATGGTAGGTCGTTACGACAAAGAAAAAAAATCGATTTCTGTGAGCGGTACAGGTACCTCCCTTGAAGCTGATTCCGTTCTTAGGATGTATGAAAAAAGTCTTCCTTTTACAGTGACACATTCCCCCGAAGGCTTCGGTCCGTCGGACCACGCTTCTTTTTATGCTTCAAATATTCCCGTGTTTTTTTACACTACCGGAGTTCATATGGATTACCATACCCCGTTTGACCGTGCTGATAAGTTGGACTATAATGCGGAGAAAATCATTGGTGATTATGCTTTCAATGTGATCCTTAACATAGATGACATGGACCACGACCTGACTTTCCGTGAAGCAGGCAAAAAAGAAAGCTATACCCGTGGTGATGGCCGGAGACTAAAGGTCACCCTCGGGATCATGCCGGATTTTGCCGGCACTGAAACCAAAGGGCTAAGAGTGGACGGTGTGACCAAAGGAGGTCCGGCCGATCATGGTGGAATGAAAAAAGGCGATATTATTACCGCTCTGAACGGAATGAAAGTGGGAAACATATATGAGTACATGTCCCGTCTTGGAAAGCTGAAACCCGGTCAGACCATCAGCGTTGAAGTACTCCGTGACGGGAAAACAGAAGTATTGATTGTTCAATTATAACCCCGGCTTATGAATTTTTCAACGCTGATTGACAAGGCCTTCCTTTTCAAGTTCATCAAATTCTGCATTGTAGGATTTACAGGTATTTTCGTCGATTTTGGCGTCACGTATTTCTTTAAAGAAATTGTTAAGATCCAAAAATACGCTGCCAATGCGATCGGATTCTCAACCGCCGCCACAACGAACTATTTTTTTAACAGGTTATGGACATTCCATAGTCACAACCCGAATATAGCCGGCGAATTTTCAAGGTTTTTTGTGATAGCCCTTATCGGATTGGGGATCAACAGCCTGATCATTTACATATTAAATGGAAAATTCAAATGGAATTTCTACCTGGCTAAGCTGGTGGCCACGATTATTGTCACCTTGTGGAACTTCCTGATCAATGCTTATTTTACGTTTGCTTAGCTTCACCTCCCGTCCCCCTCTCCTTCAGGAGAGGGGGTGAAGGGGGTGAGGTGCTTGGGAAAATTCACCTTGACCACTCATTTAACTGCGATTGCCGATATCTCAACATGAGCTTTCCCGGGTAATCCGGCAACCTGCACCGTCTCACGGGCAGGTGGAGTCTCCTTAAAATATTCTCCGTAGATAGCATTGATGGTCTTGAAATATTTCAGGTCGGTGGTATAGATCGTCGCCTTAACAATGTTGATATAGTTCATTCCTCCGGCTGACAAAACCTTCCCAAGGTTTTTCAATACCCTGCGGATCTCAGATTCAATGTCTGCAGTGTCCATTTTGCCTGTCTTCGGATCGATCGCGATCTGCCCGGCCAGGTAAAGCGTGTTCCCTGCCAAAATTCCCTGGCTATAGGGACCAATAGGTTTAGGCGCTTTATCTGTATAAATCACCTGTTTCCCCCCTTGCTGTGCAAAAAGGGAAAACAAAAACAATCCAAAAACAATGGTAATAGCAGTCTTTTTCATAACGTATCGATTTAGTTACTTTATTACTCCTCCAAAGCCCCACCCCTGTCCCCTCCCCATCCGGGGAGGGGGATCTTTATTATGTATCTTTCTTTTTACAAGATTGTAATCCCTACGGGATTTTCTATTTTAATCTGATATCTGATTACTGCCTTCTGATCATTGTTCATTGATTATAGATCATTCTTTCTTCCCCTCCTCGGATGGGGAGGGGACAGGGGTGGGGCTGACTTTGTTACTTCTTCATATTTTCCGACAGCTTCCCCAGTGCCAACACCAACTTATCCAGGTCTCTTAAATTAGTATATACATTCGGCGTTACTCGGACCCCTGAAATATTTTCCCATTCGATACCGGTTGTATGGATCTTATATTCATCGAAAAGGTATTGCACCACTTCGCCCGGTTTTTTCCCATCCACCGATACAAGACCTATTGCACATGCATATTCGGGTTTAAAACTCGTACGGATATGGATCCCCGGAAGATTTTTTACTTTATTCGCCCAATAATCTTTCAGGAAACGGAGTCGTGTCTCTTTCCTTTTGGATCCTATGGCAAGGTGAAAATCCAGGGAACCGCCGATTGCCATTTCGCTGGCAAAGGAACGGGTTCCCAATGCTTCAAACTTGGTGATCTTGTCTCCGAGTGGATTGGCATCGGGGTATAAAGCCCATATTTTACTGATCTTATCTTTTTTCACATACAGCAATCCTGAGCCGAATGGTGCGCACATCCATTTGTGGAGGCTGGTCCCGAAATAATCACAATCGAGGTCAGGGATCCTGAAATCGAGCAGTGCAAAAGTATGAGCGCCATCCACCATCACATCAATGTCACGTTCATGCGCTGCTTTCGCGATTTTCTTTACCGGTGTGATCTGCCCGATCCAGTTGATAATATGAGTGATATTAACGAGTTTCGTCTTTTCATTGAATTGCGAGATGTAGGCATTGGCTATGTCATCTTCATTTTCCATGGGAAGTTCAAGATTGACCCATTTCAATACGATCCCGTCGCGTTTTTCCTTCAGTTTTAAGGCATTGATCACATTGGGATAATCTTGTTTGGTCAGAACGACCTCGTCGCCGGGTTTAAAGGGGAAGCCATAGATGATGGTGTCCAGCGCCTCGGTAGTATTCCGGTCGATGGCAATTTCTTCGGGTGAGCAACCGGCAAATAAAGCAAGATCGGCACGAAGCGCTTCCCTTCCCTGGTTGAGGATGTTCCACATATAATACGAAGGGGCTTCATTGCATAACCGGTTGTACTTTTCAAACATATCCTGAACAACTTTAGGTTGTGGACTCACTCCCCCGTTGTTCAGGTTGATAATATTGGGGGAGACGGTATAGGATTCCTGCACCCAGGCCCAGAAATCCTCATCCGATGCATTTATCGGAGGAGAAACCGGATCTGGATTGAAAAACTCCTTGCCGGAGGCATGCGACGGGAAAAGTATATTTCCCAAAGCCGCGGCACCAATGGTTGTTCCCAGTTGCTGAAGGAACAGACGACGATTGAGGGACATAATTCGTTTATTAAATGATTAATGGTCGAAAGGTAATAACTTTTTTTATTGAATCTTCGCAATTTTTACAAACAGATGCTCGATTCTTGTAACTCGATGTGTGGGTGTGACTGTTCGCGCGCGCTTACAGTGCGGTCATGATATGATGCCGGATGCCAGATGCCGGATACCAGATGAATGGATTTTGGGACCTTGCTCGCGCGCGTTTCCGAACGCGTGCGTGGTTGATGAACGCTTATACAACATACAAGGTCTATACAGGTCATTTAAATATTTTTAGAAAAGAATTCATTGGTCAAATGAATTTAATTCATTATTTTTGGATGTTTATTTATCATTGGCATTAAACACAAAAGTGTTCTAAAGGTTAATTAGTAAATCCATCTTCAATGAAACGCCGCCACCTGGCCGGCTGGTTTTTCTTCTTTCTCGCATCATTCTGTTTTGCGAAATCACCCATTAACCCTACCTTCAAATCCTATTCCAATTCAGCCTTCATCGAAAACAAAGGCCAGATCATTGACCAGCACCGTAAACCCAATCCGGCTGTTTTATATTTATTAAATTCTCCGGGCTTCAACGTACAATTAAGGAGGGATGGGTTTTCGTATGACTTATATACTGCCTCAGGCCACAGGCCTCAAGCTTCAACAAACAACCTGAAGCCTGAAGCCTGTAGCTTGAAGCCTGAGTCCTGCAGCATACGGTATCACAGGATCGACATCACCCTCGAAGGCTCAAATCCCGATTGTCAAATAATCGCAACAAATCCATTGCCGGACTACTTCAATTATTATACGGATTATGCTCCTGACGCCGGAATAAATTATGTCAGGCAATTCAGGAATGTCAAGTATAACAATATATATCCGGGAATTGATCTTGAATTTTTTGCAAATACTGAGCATGGATACAAATACAATTTTGTGGTACACCAGGGTGCCAATATCAATGATATACATTTGAAGATCGCGGGACCATCCTGCATGTTTTTTAGCCCGGATACAATTAAATTTATGACGAGTCTTGGTGATGTTGAAGAAATGATCCCTGTGAGCTATTACCTGGCCAATAATTCAGGAGTTCCTGTCAAAGCAATGTTCCGGAAGCTAAACAATGAAGTTTATTGCTTTTCTATCGATCAGGTTATTCCGAGTAATTCGACATTGATCATCGATCCTTATGTAACCCGTGTCTGGGGCACATATTATGGTGGTTCTCTGAATGATTTGAATGAAGGAACACTTGCTGTGGACAAATTCCGCAACGTGATCATCGGGGGTTGGACTGCTTCGACAAACAATATGGCCACATCCGGTGCCTATCAGACTACACTTGCAGGAAGTACCGATGGGTTTGTCGCAAAAATGACCCCAGATGGTCAGCGAGTCTGGGGGACATATTACGGAGGACCTCAGGATGACTCATTCTGGGGATGTTGTGTAGACAGTAATGCCAATATTTATCTTTCGGGGAGAACCTTGTCTGTGACGGGAATTGCTACAAGCGGGGCACATCAGACGGTATATGCAGGCAATGGAGATGATTTTCTTGTGAAATTGAATGTCAACGGACAAAGAATCTGGGCCACATACTATGGCGGTGATTCAGCGGAAGAAACCCGGTCCTGTGCCACGGATCGCTTCGGGAATGTCATTCTTTCAGGAATGACCTATTCCGATAACAACATTTCCACATCCGGTACATACCAGCCAAACAGGTATGCTAATGAAGACTGTTTTATTGCTAAATTCGACAGTAGCGGTACCCGTCTTTGGGGTACTTATTACGGCGGGGAAGGGGATGAAAGTTTATTTGAATGTGTGACTGATACGAACGGTAACATTTATATATCCGGTAATACGTCTTCCACAATGAACATTGCCACTGCCGGATCACATCAGCCGGTTTACGGAGGAGGGCAATATGACTGCTTTCTTGCTGCCTTCTCAACGGATGGTACCCAGCTTCTATGGGCCACATATTTTGGTGGAGAAGGGCAAGAATTTGATGGGCATATAAATATCGATAATAGGGGGAATCTGTACCACACTGGTTCAACGGAATCGGATACCGGGATCTCCACACCCGGCTCTTTTCAACATACATACGGCGGATTAACAGACGGATACTTAGCCAAATTCAGGAATTCAGGCCAACTGGTATGGGCTACCTATTATGGCGGAACACTTACAGATAATGCTTGGCACTGTTCCATCAGCGGTAACGGAGATATCTTTCTCAGTGGCTCCACCCAATCAACAAATAACATCGCAACACCCGGTTCTTTTTATCCGAACTATAACGGTGGATTTTATGATGGCTTTCTGGTAAAATTTGATTCACTCGGGATGAGGAAATGGGGAACATATTATGGAGGGCCACAGCTTGACTGGGTATATGACTGCGCATATGCCGCTGACGATTCAATATACCTGGAAGGAATTACTTTATCAACCAGCAAAATAGCAACCGACAGCACTTTCCAACCCAATTTCGGAGGAACCGCTGATACCTTCCTTGCAAAATTGCTGGATTGCTGGGATATTGATACTGCCGGCCCTATTGTCGGGCTTGCTGATGTTTGCATTCCTGCAGCCAGTGTAAACTATACAATTCCAACACTTGATCATGCAGTGAATTATGTATGGACACTGCCGCCAGGTGTTACTATATCAGCAGGAGGTGGAACACACAGCATTTTTGTAAATTTCAGCAGCTCAGCATCCTCAGGGTATATCTGGGTCAAAGGATTGAATAAATGCAATAACCCTGGAGATTCCGCTTCTTTGTATGTCAACGTTTACCCACGACCCGTGCCTCTGATTACAGGACCTGACACTTTATGTGCCGGTCCGGGAAATGTTTATTCGACATCTGCCGGAAAATCAGACTATCAGTGGAATGTTTCGCTTGGTGGAGTCATTACATCAGGCGGAACGATTAATGATAACACTGCGACAGTCACCTGGAATAGTGCCGGTGCTCAACATGTTTATGTCAATTATGATGAAATTGACGGATGCAATGCTTTGACTGCCACTGACTATAATGTTTGGGTTACTCCAAGTCCTCTTGTGAATGTTTCAATCAACACATCTTCAAATAATGTATGCGAGGGAAACCAGGTTACTTTTACTGCAATCCCTACAAATGAAGGGACTTCCCCAATCTATCAATGGGAAGTGAATGGATTGAATGTTGGTGTAAGTTCAACAACCTATTCCTACAATCCGGCATCCGGTGATCTTGTTTCTTGCATCCTAACCTCATCCATCACCGGTTGTATCCTGAACAATCCGGATACCTCCAATACAATCATCATGACGGTGAATCCCATACTTCCTGTCAGTGTTTCACTAAGTGTCTCTGAAAATCCATTTTGCCAGGGAAACTCTGTGACATTTACAGCTGCCACCATGAATGGGGGCACTACACCCTTTTATCAATGGAAGGTAAACGGGATTAATGTTGGCCCAAACAACTCTGTTTATGCATATGTCCCCAATAACGGTGATATCGTTTCCTGTGTTTTGAATTCAAGCATTCCCTGTCCGACAGGAAACCCGGCCACATCAAACAACATCACAATGGTTGAAAATACCAACGTGGTAGTCAGTGTTACAATTTCATCCTCAGCAAACCCCGTATGTAGTGGAACGTCCGTGACGTTCCTGGCAATTCCCATCAATGGCGGCACAATTCCTGTTTATCAATGGAAGGTTAACGGAATTATTGTGGGAGCCAATAATCCAGTTTATTCATATGTTCCGGTCAATGGAGATGTCATAACGTGCATACTCACGTCAAACGCAGTGTGCGCCAGCGGGAACCCGGCCACTTCCAATGCTGTTACCATGACCGTCAATCCGAACCTACCGGTAAGCGTTTCCATCACTGCCTCAGCAAATCCGGTTTGTTCGGGAACATCTGTAACATTTCTCGCAAGTGCAATCAACGGGGGAACGAATCCTTTCTATCAGTGGAAAGTGAATGGTATTAATGTGGGGATCAGCACCAATTCATACAGCTATGT
>CAIYUC010000048.1 GCA_903929315.1 uncultured Bacteroidales bacterium | reverse complement strand
TCCAAAGGCCTTCTATACTTCAAAAGCTCATCCGACTATTTTATTTGCAATTTCGTTTTC
The DNA here is from genome assembly GCA_903929315.1 of uncultured Bacteroidales bacterium. GTDB lineage: Bacteria > Bacteroidota > Bacteroidia > Bacteroidales > FEN-979 > CAIYUC01. The sequence goes on along the minus strand of CAIYUC010000048.1, from coordinate 29,885 downwards.
TGTTATATTAACATCTTCATGGTTAGTTTAAAATTTAAGAAATTTAAACAGTCTCTAAAATAAGGATAAAAAAGGGGGTATTGGATCTTGGAATCACTTGAAAATCATGGATTGCAAAATATATAGCGTTGCTCCTGCAACAGTTCCTGATAATGCCGGGATAGAAAATTTTTTCATATACCATAAAAAGCTGATGTTCTCCATCCCCATCACTGCAATACCTGCTGCAGAACCAATGATCAGGATGCTGCCACCGGTACCTGTGGCATAGGCGATGAATTCCCAGAAGAAATGATCGGTCGGAATGACCGTTAAGGGATACATCCCCTGCACTGCCGCTACCAACGGTACATTGTCAACAATTGAGGAGATCAGACCAATGAGCAAGACAATTAACCGTTGGTCCTTAATATACGTTGCAAGAAAACCGGCGCCTCGTATCAGGATACCGGAGGATTCCAACGCAGAGATGCACAATAATATTCCAAGGAAAAACAGGATGGTGGGAGAATCCGTATTCTTCAAAGCATGTGATACGCTCAACGAACCTCTTGTATTTTCTTCTTTTCCGCGGTGAATCATTTCGGTGAGACACCATATTAATCCCAAGGCAAAAAGCATTCCCATATATGGAGGAAGATGAGTAATGCCGCTAAACAGAGGAATAGAGAGGATTGCCATGATACCGCTATAAAAGACAAAACGACGTTCAAACTTTGTAGTCAATATATCCTGTTTTGGTCGCTTCTGGGAATTTGAGTCCCCGTCTTTGATCATGAATGTGGAAAAAATAAGAGGGATGATCAGGGAAAATAACGAAGGAGCGAATAAGCGAAGGACAATCGTCAAAGCTGTGACCTGCCCGCCCATCCAAAGCATTGTAGTGGTGACATCTCCGATAGGCGACCAGGCACCCCCTGCATTAGCTGCAATGATAATCATCCCGGCAAAGATCCATCTCTCCTTCTGCCCTGTGACAAGCTTACGGATAATGGAGACCATTACAATCGCAGTAGTCAGATTATCGATGAATGCAGAAAGAAAGAATGCAATGATACTCAGGATCCAGAGGAGTTTCCGCTTTCTTTGGACCTTGATCCTTTCGGTAATAACTTCAAATCCATCATGTGCGTCGATCAACTCAACGATCGTCATTGCCCCAAGCAGGAAAAACAGTATACCTGATATTTTCCCGAGTTTTTCCAACAGGATGACAGGGACAAGATCCTTGTTACCGGGAAGGAAAATGAAAATGATCCATGATACGACCCCTGTAAGCAGAGCAATCGCTGATTTATGAATGCCTATTTTCTGTTCAAAAGCAATGGCCAGATAGCCCAGAATGAAGCAAAGAATGATAATAGAATTCAAATCCATGATAAAACAGGTCGTTTTTGCTGGAAATTGTCTCTTTCGATGGTTATATGAATTTTTTAAGTGACTTTTCCGTTGTTACAAATATAGAAGTAACAAGATTCAAAATTGCAATGTTTTATAAAATAGGCGATAAAAGATAAATAATTGGTCAGGATCACTTCCATTTATTATATTCGGATATATCCTTCTGTAAAAACCAGGAATTCAATACTGAACAAAAATCGAGGATTGTTGATTATCCCAGGGCTGAAAAAATCCTTATGGAAACTTTTTTCCAGAAAAAGTTTTTTAGGATTTTGCAGAATTTCTATATCTTTGCCTGTTAATTCCAGAACAACAAAATTCAGTTATAAAATCCCTTCTTTCTATGAAAAAATTGATTTCCCTTTTCGCTATCATATTCTTTATTGTTGCATGCAAAAGTGGTACGGATAATAAAGCAAAACTTGAAAAATTAAAACAAGAAAGGGATAAAATATCCCAACAGATCACACAATTGGAAGGCCAAAAAGGCCAGGGCCATGACAGTCCGGCCACTCCTGTCAGCATTGAAGTTCTTAAGAAGCAACCGTTTTCTCATTATATCGAGGTCCAGGGCCGTATTGATGGTAATGAAAATATTGGAGTCAGTCCCCGTACTGTCGGTGTAGTTACGAAAATACTTGTTATTGAAGGAGATCACGTTCATAAAGGACAGGTCCTGGCAGAACTGGATGCTGAGGTCCTTAAACAAAACTTAAAAGATCTTCAGAACCAGCTTGCATTTGTAACCGATCTATATGAAAAGCAGAAAAATCTGTGGGACCAGAAAATCGGTTCGGAAGTCCAGTATCTCACTGCAAAAAATAACATGGAATCGATTCAGAATAAGATAGCCACAATCCAGGACCAAATTAAAATGGCCAGCATCACCTCGCCTATCGACGGGACTATTGAAGAAATCCCCATTAAAGTAGGCCAGCTGGCATCTGCCGGTGTCCCTGCATTCCGGATAGTGAATTTCTCCAAAGCCAAGGTTGTGGCTGATGTTGGTGAGGCTTATTCGGCTAAGATTAATTCCGGTGACCAGGTAAGGATCTATCTTCCCGACTTTAATGAAGAACTTCAACAGCGTGTGACCTTTGCGAGTAAATATATCAACCCGACGAACCGGACATTTACTGTGGAAGCTGAACTGAGTCCCAATCAAAATGTTTACCGTGCAAATATGATCGCTGTGGTGAGGATCAAGGATTATATGAATCCTTCAGTAATCGGAATCCCCCAGAATTATATACAATCTTCAAAAAACGAAGGACAATTTGTCTTTATTGCTTTAGTTGAAAACGGAAAAAAAATTGCCCGTAAGAAATATGTTAAAACAGGCATTACCTATAATGGTCTGACTGAAATCCTGAGCGGTCTGGAGGAAGGAGATAAAATAATCACTGCCGGATACAAGGACCTTTACGAAGGCCAGATCATCGGCTATAAATAAACTTTTGAATATGAAACCAAAGCAATTTAAGATCAGGGAGTTCTTTGCTACCAGCTGGTCTATAGATAATCGCACCAGCATCTATGTATTAACAATATTTATCACAACGCTCGGATTGATCTCCTATTTGAACATCCCCAAGGAACAAATCCCTGAGATTGTGATTCCAACGATCATTGTAAATACTGTATATCCCGGTACTTCCCCGGAGGATATAGAAAACCTTGTCACCCGTCCCCTCGAAAAGGAACTTAAATCCCTTGCAGATGTCAAAAAGATCACCAGTAATTCGATCCAGGATTTTTCATCTATTGCTGTTGAATTTAACCCGGTTATCGTTGTTTCGGAGGCGAAGCAACGGGTGAGGGATGCTGTTGATAAAAGCAAACCCAATTTGCCCAGTGACTTACCGAAGGAACCTGATATCATGGAGGTTGACCTTTCTGAAATCCCCATTATGTATATCAATATTTCGGGTGACTATGATCTTCAGCGTTTGAAGAAACTGGCAGACGAAACAAAGGATAAAATCGAAACGCTTAAAGAAATTACCCGTGTAGACATCGTGGGAGCGCTCGAACGTGAAATCCAGATAGATGTTGATATGTACAAAATGCAAGCTGCCAGTGTCGCATTTTCTGATGTCGACAGGGCCATTGCAAACGAGAATGTTACAATTTCTGCCGGTACAATCACGACCTTCGGCTCGAAACGTACCATTCGTGTGGCCGGACAATTCAAATCCCCGGAAGAAATCAAAAATATTATGATCAAATCAGCAAGCGGGGCTATTGTATACATAAAAGATATTGCCGATGTAAAAGATTCATTCAAGGAACAGGAAAGTTTTGCACGACTGGATGGGAAAAATGTAATTACGCTGAATGTGATTAAAAAAAGCGGTGAAAACCTTTTAAATGCATCCGATAAGATCAAAAAAATTATTGCCGACTTCAAAAAGAACAGTTATCCACCCGATCTCCGGGTCATCATTACCGGCGACCAGTCAAGATTTACACGAAGCACATTAGAGGAATTGAATAATACGGAACTTATCGGGTTTCTCCTTGTGGTTATCGTTCTCATGTTCTTCATGGGATTTAATACTGCTTTCTTTGTCGGATTATCGGTACCCCTTTCCATGTTTGTTGCTTATCTGATAATGCCAAGTCTTGGTTTCACAATGAACATGATCGTGATGTTCGGTTTCATATTTGCCCTTGGGATCATTGTCGATGATGCAATTGTAGTGATTGAGAACACGCATCGGATCCATCGCTATGAACCGGATATCATAAAAGCAGCCAAGAATGCCGCAGGAGAAGTTTTTCTTCCGATACTATCGGGGACCCTTACTACTCTGGCCCCTTTCTTTCCATTGGCAGGATGGCCGGGGATCGTAGGTAAATTCATGTATTACATGCCCGTCACGCTGATCCTGACTCTCTTTGCCTCGTTATTCGTAGCATATATCATCAACCCTGTTTTTGCAGTATCATTCATGAAACATGAATACGAGAAAACAGAACATAAAACAGACCGGAAAAGACTGCTTACCATCAGTTCCATTTTCTTTATCCTGGCTCTCTTTTCATACTTGTTGGGATCTCATGGAATGGGGAACCTGTTTATCTTCTGCCTTCTCCTTAATGTAATTTATCGCCTGTGGATCAAAGCCGCGACATACAAATTCCAGAATGCAGGATGGCCTAATATTATCAAGCTTTATGAAAAACAACTCCGGTTCTTTCTTAAGAAAAAAAATCCTTATTACCTCTTCTGGTCAGTGATTATTTTATTCTTTTTTACGATCTTTTTATTTGTAATGGTAAAGCCGAAAGTTCTTTTCTTCCCGGAAAATCAACCAAACACCATTAATGTTTTCATAAAAATGCCCGAAGGGACCGATCAGACGGTGACAGATTCTGTATCAAAACTGGTGGAAAGAAAAATTTATCAGATCCTCGGCAAGAATAATCCATTGGTTGAATCTGTTATTACCAATGTTGGTTTCGGAGCCAGTAGCAATATTTTTGACCGTAGCGCTGCACCAAACAAAGGAAAGGTATCCGTGAACTTCGTTGAAAGTAAATTCAGGCATGGTGCCTCCACAACCGCTTACATGGATAAGTTCAGGGAATCTGTTAAAGATATTCCCGGGGTACAGATCAGTGTTGAAAAGAACAGGATGGGACCTCCTACTGGCAAACCTGTAAATATCGAGGTTTCCGGTGAGAATCTGGATGATTTGATTACGACTTCGAATAACTTTATGAACTACCTTGATTCCTTGCGAATTCCCGGGATTGAAAAACTTAAATCCGACTTTGCCAATAATAAACCTGAAATCATTATAAACATCGACCGTGTCAGGGCAAACCGTGAGGGTATTTCTGAAGGACAGATCGGATTAGAGCTTCGCACGGCAATATTTGGGAAGGAAGTCTCAAAATATAAGGAAGATGAGGACGAATACCCGATTCAGGTGCGTTACTCTAAAGAACAACGCGATAATATCAATAAGATCATCAATGCCAAGATCACTTATCGTGATATGAACAATGGACAGCTTCGGCAGATCCCGATCTCTTCCTTAGCTACCCTTCAATACCGGGATACCTATGGGGGCATTACCCGGAAGAACATGAAACGTATGATTACTATTTCTTCCGAAGTTCTTTCAGGTTATACACCGAATGAAGTCGTTGGAATGATCACTGCATCTTTACCCGCCTTCAAATTACCCAAAGGCATAAATATCGATCTCACAGGTGAAAAGGAAGATCAGGCGGAGACTGCAGCTTTCCTCGGTAAAGCAATGATGATTGCCATAGGATTGATCTTCTTCATTCTCATTACACAGTTCAGTTCCGTAAGTAAAAGTCTGATCATCCTGAGTGAGGTGATCTTCAGTATAATCGGTGTTTTTCTAGGAATGATCATTTTTAAAATGCCTCTCATTATCACCATGACCGGTTTGGGAATTGTTGCACTTGGTGGAATTGTAGTCCGGAACGGGATTTTGATCGTGGAATTCAGTGATGTGATGAAAGCACGCGGGCTTAAAACACGTGAAGCCATTGTTCAGGCCGGTATGACAAGGATCACTCCCGTCATTCTCACAGCAATGGCAACAATACTTGGATTGGTTCCTTTGGCAGTGGGATTGAACATCAATTTTATAACCCTTTTCACTGAATTAAACCCGCATATTTATTTTGGCGGTGATAACGTCATGTTTTGGGGACCGTTATCCTGGACCATCATTTTCGGGTTGAGTTTTGCAACGTTTCTTACCCTCATTTTTGTACCGGCGTTGTATCTTATCGATTACGAGATCAAGATAAAACTGGCAAGAAGAAAATCAAACCGGAAACCGAAGTGAGAATACTGAGGATAGTGTAGGGAAATTTCCGCGGATATAAACCCTGACTTACACTTTTTCCAATAATGTTGAAAGACGGATCCGGGCTTTTAATAAATCGAAAAGGGCTTGTGTATAATCCCCTTCAGCCTGAAGGAATTGATTGTATTTTTGGTCAAGTTCAGTGCTCGAGGAGATCCCTTTCCGGTATTTAATTACAGTTCTTTCGTAAATCTTATCCGCTGTTGCAAGACCTTTTTGCTTGACCAGGAAAACAAGGTACGATTTATTAAAATCATTTTTTGCTGTCTCGACCTGGAGATGTAATAGAATTTTTAATTGTTCATCAACCACCTTGACTTTCTCCAGGTTCAACTTTGCCTGGTCAACTGAATATTTACGGTTTCCACTGCTCCAGATGGGGATTGAAAGAGTGAGCCCATAGTTTGTGGTGTTGTACCAAAGTCCTGAGGCACCCCCATTGAAGAAATTCCAATCATTCCTTTGAGCGTTTACAGAAGTCCCTATGAAACCTGAAAGTGTTGGCTGGTATGCAGTCTTTGCCAGTTTATATTGCATGAGTGTAAGGTATTCCTGCTTTTTCAGCATTTTGTAACTGATGTTGTTATTATAATCGAAAGGATTATTCATCAGGTATTCGCGGTCAATATTTGAGAGGAAGAATTTCAAATCATCCGTTAATCTGATCTCCTGATCATCTTTAACTCCCATAAGAAACTTCAGGAAATTATAGGCAATCAGCCGTTGGTTTTTTGTTGAAATGAGCGATGCTTCCAGGTTTGATTTATTCAGTTCAAGCTGTTCAACATCAATGTCTTCTATCATCCCTGCCTGTAACGTTTTTCGTGCGTCATCCGTCATTTGTGATAATTTCTTGTAAGTTGAATCAAGTATTGTGATACTTTCTTCGATGATCAATAACCCAATATAGGATTGAGCCACTGAATCGCGGATATTCATCTGGTCTCTCACAAATTTTTGCTTTGAAGTCTCAAGGAAAGCTTTTGCCGTTTGAAGACCGACAAGATATTGCCCGCTATAAATAAATTGGGTCAATCTTGCTCTTACTGTTGCATTGTATTCAAGTCCAAACTTTAGCGGGAAATAGGTACCCGGTTGCCCGATAAATTCGCCCGGAATCAATGTTGTCGGGATATTAAGATAATCCATATAATCAATACCCGCATCGATTTGGGGCAATCCGATTGAGGTATTCTGTTTCACCATTTTTTTAGCGATCTGGACATCATAGTTTGAATTTTTCAGACTATAATTATTCTCATACGCATATTCCTGTGCCTGCTTCAAAGAAAATGACAGTATTTTCTGAGCCTTACTCCCCTTGATTGAGAAAAGAAAAGAAAAAATAACAATCACAAATAGGTACCCGATTTTTTTCATTTAACAATCTGTTTTAACGCCAAATTATTTTTCTGCTTTTCGTAGTAAGAGATACCCTGTTCATTCGCAATACCCCGAATAAAATTATCAAACATGACTTCGAAAAGAGTCTGAAAAGAAAACTTATCTGCCGGAAAAAATTCAGGGTTATGCAAGTCGATCAGCCGTCTTATATACAACCTTGCAACGAGCTCAATGCTAAGATCATTACGGTACATTCCCTGGTTTATCCCTTTTTCTATATTGATCTTTATTTTTCCAAAAATGAATTCAATCCGGTCATCAATGTGCTTATGATAAATATCAGGGTAATATTTTTTCAGATCGAAGGTCATTGACGGGCTCACATCCCTGAAATGTTCACCGACTTCTTTACTCACGGTTAATAATATATCAATTGCATTTACTCCTTCAAAATTATAAGTATCGAATATTATTTTAAAGTTCTCACGTTCCAATTCAAGCAACTTTTCTACAAGCTCATTTTTACTGTGGACATACTGGTACATTTTTTTCTTTGAAATGCCGATGTCCCGGCAAATATCATCTATGGAGACGCTTCTTACACCATATTTGAAAAAGAGTTCCCGGACCCTTTCCAAAATTTCAATGAGGTTTTGATACATTTTACTTATTATTAAGTAATGAATTGAACTTGAAGGATAAGTGAAAGTCCGAAAATCATCAGTGAAAAAAGTTTGAAAACAGTTCTGGATATGAGTGTATCCAATGTTTTGTCGGCAAAAGTAAATAAAAATACGCAGAAACAAAAGATATCTAAAAAGTTTCGTAGAGATAGTTGGAAACAGGAACCGGGTTAAGATGAGCTATTCGACCAGCATTTTTCTTTTAAGAGAAGTATCTCCGCTGACCAGGGAAAAATAATAAAAACCGGGGGTAAGATGGTGAGCAGCAGCATCAAAGTATTCAGTGTATTTACCGGCATTAAATTTTTGATTATTTACCATTGTTGCTATCTCCCTGCCGAATATATCGATAACACGTAATGTTATTGCCGCTGATGCATAAACCTTAAAAGAGATGGCTGTAACATCCTTTACCGGATTGGGCCAATTTTGTTCCAGGGATAATGGTAAAAGTCTTTCCAGGTTTTTTGAGATCCCTAAATACATACTGTCAATAATGGCTGTCCAGACTTCCTCTACACCATTGTTTAACCTTGTCCAGATAGGTCTTACAACATTATTAAACGCGGAAACGTTTGTGTAATCTCCAAAAAAAATACTTTGACTGGGATAAAATGGGGATTCACTTATTTTAAAGTTCTGGAAATTTTCTCCTCCATCCCTGGAAACTGCCATATAAACATCAGTAAGCAAATCTGCATGTTCCCTCCTGTCATAGAAGATGAACCAGATAAATCCGGTTTTTTGATCTACCGTCATCCAGGTGAAAAACTGCTGACGACCTGTCGTATCGTCATTTACTTTTTCAGGACTGCTCCAGGTTATTCCCCCGTCCGTTGATTTGACAAACCAAACATCAGTATCTGTAAGACCATTTCTTTGATCTGTCCAATTAATATAAAGATTTCCCCGGAATGGTCCGTCACTGATATCACAACAGGTTACCGGAAGACCATTGGCCCTGTAAATCCCCGGAATATGATAATCCCAACCACCCGGGATATCCGTTACAAAAATATTGGTGTCCATCCATGTTTCACCACCATCAAGCGACTTATTGAATACAATTCCCAACGGACCGGCCCATGAAACAAAAACTTCTCCGTTCGGACCTACTGCCGGAACGGCGCCTTCCACTGTATTGTCCTCGTCAAGACAATCGCCTGCAACTCGATTTATCCGTTTTGCAGGGCTCCAGGTCTGACCATCATCTGTCGACTTTGAAATTAAGATGACAGAACTATCATTCTGATTCGTGGTTCCATATTGGTCAAATTGGGTCCAGCTCACATAAATCGTATTATTGGATGGGTCAACAACAGCCCATGGTTTATCCTGAGCTTTGGTTCCGTTCAGGCCCATATATGTCCCATCCGACCATGTCTGTCCTCCGTCCATCGATTTCTGGCAAACGATCCGGTCGATCCAGTTTCCAAAAGTGGGGTTCGAAAGATGAAAGTAACAGAAGTTTCCCGCTGTGTCAATCACCAAACAAGGATCGCCCATTTCACCATAGGACGAGCTAAGTGTACCTGATTGCCATGAATACCCGCCATCATTGGAATAATAGTAGAAGGCCATATTAGAACCGGCAATCATCTGATTAGTGTGCTTCGGATTGACGAAGATAGAAGGTTCTTCAGGATAACCCGTGCTTCCCACCAGCACATTTGGGTACTGACCAACACAAAGAAATCCGGATAAAAGTGCAATCAGAGCAAGGAAAATCTTCCCGGTCATAAAACAGGTATTGAAGTTTTTTATAAAATTACATAAAAATGCTCTTAACTTCGTTACATGTTTCAGGATTTTTTTATCTGATTGATCATTTTAAATAATACCAATATGAAAATGATAGTTAGTCTTTACATCGTGTTATTCTCTTTATCAGTATTTTCTCAGGATACCGTATGGTCTACCTTTTATGAAAAGTCGGGTGGCCAGGAAACACCGCGTTATGCACAGACTGTTGAATTCTGTGAACGTCTTGCTAAAGCCTCCCGATGGATCACATTCACTTCCTTTGGGAAAAGTGCCAGGGGGAGGGATCTCCCATTATTGATCATGGACAAGGACGGACTGGCCAATCCAGGAGCAATCCGGGCTGCAGGAAGGATCATTTTACTGATACAAGCTTGTATCCACCCAGGTGAGTGCGAAGGAAAAGATGCCGGATTAATGCTTATGCGGGATCTGATTTTGAAAAAATATCCGGGATTGCTGGATCATATATCCATCCTTTTTATCCCTATTTTTAATGTTGATGGTCATGAACGGTTTGGCGCCTATAACAGGATTAATCAAAACGGACCAAAAGAAATGGGATGGAGAGTGAATGCGAATAATCTGAACCTGAACCGTGATTACCTTAAAGCAGACACACCGGAGATGCAGTACTGGCTTGCACTTTTTAACAGATGGATGCCTGATTTTTTTATCGATACGCATACTACCGATGGAGCAGATTATCAATATATACTGACATATTGGATGGAACTCGATGGGGATATGGAAGCCGGATTAACATCCTGGTCGCAGCATGTTTTCCTGGACACCCTCATAAAAATGATGGAAAAATCCGGGTTTCCGGTATTTCCGTACGTCGGGTTCAGGAATTGGGAGGATCCGAAAAGTGGTTTGGTTACTTCCGTTTCCCCTCCAATGCTCTCCGAAGTCTATACTTCATTACGAAACAGGCCGGGTTTGCTTATTGAAACCCATATGCTAAAACCCTATGATCAGCGGGTCAGATCAACATATGAATGCCTTAAGCATTCTTTGACAATCTTGAACAAAGAATACAAGACCCTGTATAACAATATAGTACGTGCCGATAAATTGACTGCAAGTAAAGAATTCAGAAAGATTGACTTTCCATTACAATACAAGACAGTTGAGAATGACAGTACAATGATAGACTTTCTTGGGATTGAATATCAAAGAGTCAGGAGTGAAATCACCGGTGAGTACTGGTATCAATACGGGACAAAGAAGGAAACTTACCACCTGCCATATTTTAACAAAGTCAAACCGGTTGTTATCACTAAAATTCCTGAAGCATATATCATACCGGTCGAATGGAAAGAGGTCATTGACCGGCTCGAAATGCACGGGGTAAAAATTCACAGGTCATTAAAAGACACTATGGTCAGAGTTTCATCTTACAAATTCAGTAATCCAAAATGGCAGTCAAATCCGTATGAGGGGAGACACCCTTTGACCAATTTTGAACTGCAGGAGATCACTGAAGACAGGCTGATTCCTTCCGGCTCTGCAGTGATCGATATGAACCAGCCGGGTGCCAGGATCATTGTTCATATCCTGGAACCAAATGGAAATGGTTCTTATTTATATTGGGGATTTTTTGACCCGGTATTCGAACAGAAAGAATATGCTGAGAATTATGTGATTGAAGATATGGCACAAAAAATATTTGCCAATCATTCTCTTTTGAATGCCGAATTCCGGAAAAAAAAATCCACAGATACTGTTTTCGCCAAAAGCCCTGATCTTATCCTGAATTGGTTATACAGTCAAACCCCTTACTGGGATTCCAGGAAGGATGTTTATCCGGTTAGTAAGATCTTTGATCCTGAGGTCGCTGGCAAGCTCCTCGGCAAATAAGATTATTTTCTTTTTACCCGTATCTTATTTACTTCTTTTGTAATACGGCCAATCAATGTAGCACTTGGCACACCTGTAGTCCGGAGTTTCTTTAAGAGGGATTTATATTTATTAAAAGGAACCGATATCAATAAGCCTCCTGATGTCTGGGCATCTGCAAGAATGATTTTTCCAATTTCAGGAACAGCCTCGTCCCAAATAACCGTGTCGCTTATAAAATCAAGATTGTTTTTCGTACCTCCGGGTATGATATTTGCAGCCGCCAGTTCCCATACTTTCGGTAAAATCGGGACATCATCAATCGTAATCTCAGCCCCGGTTTTTGACCCGGTGATCATTTCTTTTAAATGCCCCAGCAGACCGAAACCTGTAACATCGGTACAAGCGGTTACCGGAAATTCAAGCATGACATCGCATGCTTTATCATTGAGTTCGCTCATCACGGATATTATTTCTTTTTCAATTTCAGGATTAACCATACCTCTCTTCATGGCTGTAGATGCTATCCCGGTTCCTATTGGTTTGGTCAGGATAATGGCGTCACCTGGTTTAGCTCCTGAATTGGAAATAATTCTTCCCGGGTCAATTTTACCTGTAACAACCAATCCAAACTTCGGCTCATTATCTTCAATGGTATGACCGCCAATAATAGTAATTCCTGCTTCCGTAACCTTGTCTGTAGCACCTCTGATCATCTTGTGAAGTACTTCAATGGGTAAGAGCTTATCCGGAAAGCCAACAATACTTAAGGCAAACAAGGGTTTTCCCCCCATCGCATAAATGTCACTTAGCGCATTTGCCGCAGCAATAGCGCCAAAACTATAGGGATCATCCACCACAGGAGAGATAACATCAACGGTTTGAACAATTGCTGTCGTTTCATTCACTTTATAGACCGCCGCATCATCGTTGGTTTGTTGATCTATCAATACATTCGGATCACTGGAGACGGGGATTTCCCGGATGATATTCCTGAGCAATTGTGGCCGGATCTTACAGGCACATCCTAACCCATGTGTGTAATGCGTCAACTTGATCTCGCCTGGTGTTAGAGCCCTGTGGTCAGGAACCTGAGGATCCTTTGAAAATAAACGGACAGCATTCGTAATAATCTTCACTGCTTCATCTATTTCTTTTCCGGTGGTCATCCTGCCAACGGAAAAACGAATGGTACCCATGGCAAATTCCATGGGAACATTCATTGCAGTGAGAACCGGAGAAATATCTGTTTTGTCGGAATGGCATGCTGCTCCTGCTGATGCTGCAATGCCCTTCATTTCATCCAATAACCGGTTTGCTTCTATTCCCGGGAAACTGACATTAAGTGTATTGGGAAGCCGTACCGTGGGATGACCATTCAGCTTCACCCGGGGAATTATTTCTTTGATGCCTTTATAAAGCTTATCCCTTAACTCCATCTGAACCTGGATTCCGGCTGCGGGATAAAGGGTTTCGGAAAGTGAAACAATTTCTGCTGCTTTTCCCAATCCCACAATCTCTATAACATTCTCTGTCCCCGCTCTTCTGTTTCCTTCATGATCAGCGCCGTGGATAAGCTTTTCCAGGTTGACTCCACGGCGGATAAACAAAGCGCCTATGCCTTTCGGAGCATATAGTTTATGCCCTGCAAGAGAGAGCAGGTCAATGCCGAGATCTATAACGTCTACTTGTATTTTGCCGCAGGATTGTGCGGCATCGGTGTGAAAAAGTATCCCGTGCCGTCTTGCAATTTTCCCTATTTCAGAAACCGGCTGAATGGTTCCTGTTTCATTATTGGCATGCATGATGGTAATAAGGATCGTTTTTGAAGTTATATTCTTTTCTACTTCGAATGGATCCACTTGTCCGTATTTATCCACCGGTAAATAGGAAACCGTAAAGCCTTTACTTTCAAGATAACGGCAAACCTCAATTACAGAAGGATGTTCGATCAGGGAAGTGATAATGTGGTTGCCTTTGTCAAACCTTGCATAGGCAGCACCTTTGATGGCATAATTATTTGACTCCGTTCCTCCGCTTGTAAAAATGATCTCATCCTGGTAACAATTCAATAAAGAAGCAACCTGCTTCCTTGCATTCTCTATGGCAAGTTTAGCTTTCACTCCAAAAGAATGTATGCTTGATGGATTTCCATAAATCGATTCAAGATAAGGTTTCATTTCTTCCAACACGACTTTATCAACCGGAGTGGTTGCATTATAATCCAGATAAATAGAATCTGTTGACATTTTCAGTTTATTTTAATCTTTCTGTTCATATATTCTAAGATCTTTTCTGAAGTTGCAATGGGGTCAATCTCCTGAGAAGATAATGTATAAATTATACTGTTGATCCTTTTGGATGTAGCAAAATAGTAGGTTTTATCATAATAATCCAATGCAATACCTGCTACTGTATTGAAATCATTGTTATCGACCGCGATCAATGCCTGTTTAGTCCTGATACCTCCAAGTTTTTCAGCGATTTTCATGATACCTGTTTTTAATTCCTCCTTTTCAAACTGTGAATACGCTTCAATCAACTGGAGGATCCTTTGTTCCCGGGACACTTCAAGAACGAAAATCTCTGCTTTGGTCATCTGTTCAAATAATGGTTCCGGGATCGTTATATTTCCGATCATTCTGCTTTCATTTTCGATCCAGATAATTTTTGAGAAATCGAATTTTATCCATCGTGAATAAAGGTTATTTTCAAATTGTTCATTGGTCGGTTGAGGATCTTGTCCTATAGCGCCAAAAACAGACCCTTTATGATGTGCGATTTCTTCAAGATCAAGGATCTGTTCACCCCGGTCTCGCAAAGCATGAAGAGTTTCTGTTTTTCCGCTCCCTGTCAATCCTCCGAGAATAATGATCTGTGACTTTCCTGAAAGATCATTCCGGATAAATTTTCTGTAACCTTTATAACCGCCATTTAATACTGCTATTTTAAAACCTGCAAGATCGAAAAGTAAGGCCATCTGCTCACTTCTCATTCCTCCTCTCCAGCAATGGAGTAAAACCTCTTTTTTCGGAGCGATCCTGATAAGCTTCTTCACAAATTCAGCCAATTTGGGACCGGCAAACTCAAGTCCTTTCAGGATTGCAGCTTCCCTGCCTGAATTTTTATAGATCGTACCTACGATAGCTCTTTCCTCATCATTGAATAAGGGTAGATTTTCTGCTCCGGGGATATGCCCTTGCATGAATTCTTTTGGAGAACGAACATCGAGAACAGGCAGATTGTTTGTCCTGTTAAGAAATTCCTCCGGTTCAATTCGCTCGATCATTTTAAAAGATTGACAAGTGGGATATCATGTGTATGAAAGTCGGGATAATTCCGACATACAAATAAAAACAAAGGTACAGAAGTTTGGGCGAGGTAAAAATCAAAGATTCATTGATGTTAATGGCCAGCATCGGAACACTTCAAAGGTAAATCTTCAAAAACGAGTGATTTCTTTATCTTTTTCCTGAAATATGTCATTTTTACCAAATGCCTTTTTTAATTTTACCGAGAAAACATGAAAATCTGAACCTGGTCCATGCACCAAATTTCCAAAAAGAAGAGCTTACTATTTTTAGTCATATTATGCATTCTTACCACAATCATTTATACGGGAATGCTAAAATACCCTATCCTTTCTAATGATGATGTGGATTATTTTACAAAATATCCTGAAATATTAAATCTTACATTCAAAAGTGTCGGGCAATATTTCTCCTCATACTATGTGATGATGTATCAGCCGCTTCCAGTCTTAACTTTTGCCCTTAACTATCATTTTACAGGAACATCTCCCTTCGCATTGCATTTAGTGAATCTGCTTTTTCATTTAGCAAACATCATTCTTGTATTCATATTATTCAACAGCCTGCTTAAAAAATCGACTCCGGCTCTTTTAATTTCATTCCTCTTTGCTATTCATCCTATGAATGTTGAAGCTGTCACATGGATTTCAGCCAGGAGCAGCGGTATGTATACTTTTTTTTACTTGCTTTCGCTTATATTTTATGTAAAATATATCACAGGCAAACTGCAAATCCATATTTTATTTCTTTCATTTTTTTTCTTTATCCTTTCATTATTTTGTAAAGTACAAGCTGTCACTCTTCCTCTTATTCTTCCGTTAATTGATTATTTTTCAGATCGTAAGAAAACGAAACTACTTCTTTTTGAAAAAATACCATTTTTTATTATGAGTATATTGTTTATAATAATTGCCTTTACGAACAGCCAGACTTTAACTTATATTACCCATGAGAAATTACAACCTTTTACAATTTTCGATCTGATCTTCCTGACCGGCCGCACGCTCTTTTTCTATCTTCAGAAATTTCTGGTTCCAATTAATCTTTCCGCAGTCTATGTATTCCCGGTAAAATCAGCTTTCTGGTTGCCTTTTGAATACTACCTTTATACAACCCTTGTTATTATTTTATGCTTTGTCGTTTATAAATTCCGAAGAAACAAAGAGTTTGTCCTTGGGGTAGGCATTTTTCTATTAACCATTTCGATTAATCTCCCGTTGATTTCATCACGAAGCATCATTTTTGCCGATAGATATGCTTATTTTCCATACTTAGGTCTGCTGTTAATTTTTGCGATGTCTTATCAGTCTTTCGTCTACAAGTATATCAATACTAATCGAATGTACATTTATTGTTTAACGATTTTTATCCTTATCTATGGAGTGTTTCTTTCTTTTGGAACCTGGGAAAGAAATAAAAAATGGGAAAATGACCTGACTCTTGCAACAGATATTATTCAAAAAAATCCTTCTGTGCCGTTTATCGCAAAAATATATAGAAAGAGGGGGGACTATTTCGCAAAACATCAGATGATTCAGGAATCAATTATTGATTATTCAAAAGCAATTGAGCTGGATCCGGAGGATATAGATTCATACATTTACAGAGCTTACTCGTATATTAAGTTAAATAAGCCGGGAGAAGCTCTTCCTGATCTTAATAAAGGGATCGCAAATAAACCAAATACAAGTGTCTTATATGCCAATCGGGCAATGATAAAATTGAATATTGGAGATTTATCTGGTGCATGGTCTGATTGTAATAAGTGTTTATCTCTTGATTCGACGAATGCGGAGGTATATAATTTTCGGGCTATAATAAAATTCCAATCAGGTGATTTACTTGGTGCACAACAAGAACTTAGATCTGCAATCAGGTTTAACAACCATTATGCTGAAGCATATAAAAACCTTGGAACTATTTCATTTCAATTGGACAATCTTAGTGAGGCTTACCGTTTTTGGGAAATTGCTGCAGGTCTTGGTGATCGTCAAGCCGCTCAATTTCTGAAGAAAAACTCAGTATCCCGGTTAAAATGACTACTTAATTACCATCATATTAAAATAAGATTTAGCCATGATTTGGCCTGAAAAATAGAATGGTAAAAAGGGAATGTGTATCTTTGCAAAGGATTTCTAAACCAAAACAAATTGAATGAGCGACCGGATAAATCATGAGTGTGGTATCGCTTTGATCCGTCTTCTAAAACCGCTCGAATATTATCTTGCAAAATACGGTAATGCCCTGTATGGCATCAACAAATTACATTTGTTGATGCAAAAACAACATAACCGTGGCCAGGACGGTGCAGGCGTTGCTACTATCAAGTTTGATCTTGAACCAGGCCATAAATATATCAACCGGGTCAGGTCAAACTCTGACACACCCATCAAGGATATTTTTAATACTTTCCTGGAAACTCTTCAGGAGATTGAGGATAGACATCCCCAAAGGTTGCATGATATAGATTGGCTGAAATACAATGTCGATTGCATTGGTGAATTGTACTTGGGTCATCTGAGATACGGAACATATGGGAAAAACAATATCCTGACTCTCCATCCATTTGTAAGAGAGAATAACTGGATGACGAAAAACCTTGTCGTGGCCGGTAATTTCAACCTTACCAATGTGGATGAACTCTTTAACAAGCTCATTGACCTTGGGCAGTATCCCGTTGAAACTTCCGATACAATTACCATTCTCGAAAAAATAGGTCATTTTCTTGATGAAGAAAACGAAGAACTTTACAAGAAATTCAAGGAAGAAGGATACCCGAAAAGAGAAATTACTTATCAGATTGCAAAGCACCTCAACATTCAGAAAATATTAAGAAATTCAGCGAAAACCTGGGATGGAGGATATGTGATTGCCGGATTATTAGGCCATGGGGATGCCTTTGTGATGCGCGATCCGAACGGTATAAGGCCGGCATTTTATTATAAAGATGAAGAAGTTGTGGTTGTGACTTCTGAACGGCCGGTAATACAAACCACATTTAATGTGCCTTATGAATACATTCATGAGGTACAACCTGGTCATGCCCTGATTATTAAAAAGGATGGCACGGTTTCAGAAAAACAATTCAGAAAGCCTCTCGAAAAGAGATCCTGTTCTTTCGAACGTATTTATTTTTCCCGGGGTACCGATAAAGAGATTTATAGCGAACGTAAAAAACTCGGGCAGCTTCTTGCTCCTGCCATACTGAAGGCAGTCGATTTTGACCTGGAAAACACAGTCTTCTCCTATATTCCAAATACAGCTATTGATGCTTATTATGGACTGATAAAAGAAATCAATCTTTTCTGTAATAATATCAAGCAAGACAAAATCCTTGAAGCAAAAGATAAACTTACGAGGGAGAAACTCGATGAAATCTTAAAACTCGGGCCAAGGATCGAAAAGGTGGCTGTTAAAGACTTGGAGCTAAGGACTTTCATTGCTCAGGAAGGACAAAGGGAGGACCTCGCTGCCCATGTATATGATATTACCTATGGAAGTATCCGCAAAGGTATCGATAACCTTGTTGTTTTAGATGATTCCATAGTAAGGGGGACTACCCTCAAACAAAGTATTCTCGGGATCCTTGACAGGCTGGGCCCAAAAAGGATTATTATCGCTTCTTCGGCTCCGCAGATCCGGTTTCCCGACTGTTATGGGATAGACATGGCTAAACTTACTGAATTTATTGCTTTCAAAGCTGCCATTGAACTATTAAAGGAAACCCATCAGGAGGGGATTATTAATGAGGTTTATAAAAAAGCTAAAAGTCAGCAAGGAATGAAGAAGGAGCGCATCGTGAATTATGTTGTAGACATATATAAGCCTTTCACCACTGATAAAATTTCGGAAAAAATTACCGAATTATTAACGCCGCATGGTATTAAATCAAAGATAACGATTCTATTTCAGACGATTGAAGATTTACATGAAGCTATACCGAACCATTCAGGAGATTGGTATTTTACAGGAAATTACCCTACCCCCGGTGGAAATAGAATAGTAAATCAGGCATTTATCAATTACATCGAAGGCCGTAATGTAAGAGCGTATTAGCTTATTCGCCACTCGGTTTTAATCGTTTCTGAAGCGGCAAAAAGCCAATCATCCTTTATAATTCCGGTTTATTTTCTCCGCAATTGTTGTGAATTCTTCAGGCGTGAACTGGAGCTTGGGCTTCCTGAAATCAATATCATAAATTGTGTTAAGAGGAACAAGATGAATATGAGCATGAGGGACTTCAAGTCCTACAACAGCTATCCCAATCCTTTGGCAGGGCACAGCTTTCTCCAATGCAATGGCTACTTTTTTCGCAAACAGGAAAAGTCCCTGATACAGATCATCTCCGATATCAAAGATATAATCTGTTTGCTGTTTAGGTATTACAAGCGTATGACCTTCTGCCAAGGGATGAATGTCAAGGAAAGCAAAACAGAGGTCATTTTCAGCAACTTTAAAGGAGGGAATTTCTCCTTTGGCAATTTTTGAAAAAATAGTATCCATAATTCATGAATTATTTTCCCTGGTTATTTCAATAATCTCAAAGGCGATTTTTCCGGCGGGTACAAGAATTTCAACTTTATCGCCGATGCATTTCCCCAAAAGTCCTTTTGCAATTGGAGAATTCACAGAAATCTTTCCCTGTTTAACATTGGCTTCATTTTCCGGGACAAGGGTATATGTCACTATAGTATTGTTCTGGGTATTTTTTAATCTGACCGTTGAGAAGATCAATATTTTAGTATTATCCAGTTTTGATTCATCAATAAGACGGGCATTGCTGACCATATCCTGGATTTTGGAAATTTTAAGTTCCAGCATCGACTGGGATTCTTTTGCTGCGGCATATTCAGCATTTTCCGAAAGATCTCCTTTATCCCGTGCTTCCGCAATTTGTCGCGAAATCATAGGTCGTTCCACAGTCACCAGATGTTGCAGTTCTTCTTTCAGTTTCTGCAGTCCTTCCGGGGTATAATATTTGATTTCCGACATAATTTTCAGTTTGTAGAGTACGATATAATAAGACAAAAGACCCTTATAAAGGGTCGTTTTGTCTTAAAAAGAAGATAAAATTAACTTAGTATGGAGTGTTATTAAAAATTTAATTTAATACCAATAGTATGAGTTCCTGCATACAGGTAAGTGGATCTGTAAGAATAGTCAATGCCAATACCGGTACCTTTTTCTTTATTTAATGGTACCGCTACAGAAAATCCTGCACTAAACCCGCCGAAAACATTCCCGCTTTCTGCTACCGTTCCGGCAAATATCCCATCCTGGTAAGTATATCCAGCCCTGAGTGAAAAGTAGTATTTAAGAGCATATTCCAATCCAAGAGTGATCTGATCTTTTGTAAAGGAATTGGAGGTAAAATTACCTGCCAGTGTAATACGATGTAAATCTCCTATCAGGAAATCATATGACGCTCCTATTCGCAAAGTAGCAGGAAGTTCATAACCCTGAGATCGTTGTTCAACAGTGAAACGGTCATTATCATTGCCATGTGTATCAATAATACCTCTGAAGGAGAGACCGTCTCCGGAAAATTTCATCGGTGCGCCAACATTTTTCAAAGCAACTCCAAATTTAATCTGGTCTTTGGCTCCCGTAATATACTGAACCCCTGCGTCAAGAGCAACGCCCATGGCGCTTGCATCCGAGATGGATTCGGAAATAAGTTTTACATTCAGCCCCCCGTAAATGCTGTTTGAAAATGCTTTCGCATAAGCAAGGTTGATATTTAAATAAGAAGGTTTAAATGTACCGGTTGTTCCTTCCGGTGAGGCAGTTGTAGTAATATCTATTTCACCGAAGTTCATTGACATTATGCTCACGCCAAGAACACCTTTGTTTTTCCCCAATTTTTGCGAAAAACCAAACGCCATAATGTTGATCCCTGATCCCTGGAGCCAATCTGTATAGCTAAAGATGATTTCTGTTCCTGTTGTATGAGCTATTCCCGCAATATTGGAATACATAGCTTCCAATCCGATAGCATTCGCGGTATTTACTGAGCCCCAACCCGAACTATTCGCCCATGGATTGATGAGTAATTCTCCTGCTCCTGCCTGACCTGACCTGTCTTTATTTCCAGCATTAACATTATCCATCGGAATACCGATTAATCCTATGAGGAAAAGAACAAATAAACAGTTATATATTTTTTTCATACCCGTAATTTTTTTTATTTCATAACCATTTTAACAATGCTCATTTGAATCTTAGAATGAATTCAGGTCAACAGGTCGCAAAATTCCGAACCATTTGATTGTTCTCTCCCCGATACCTTCAGCTTTGACATGGATCAGGTAAACGCCGCCGGAAACCGGGATTCCTGCAAAATTCTTAAGATCCCAATCAATGGAAGTTTTGGCATCTGTGTTGATTCCAATAGTTGAAGAGCGTGGTTCACTGATTCCGGATTTATCAACGATGAATTGGCGAATCAGTGTCCCGTTTATATTGAAAATCGTAATTGTACATTTTAAAGGAAGGTTGGTGATTTTAATACGGTTGTCCAATTGGTTCCTTTCATAGTCGTCGTAAGCGTAATAGGGGTTCGGAACAACATTGATAAGGTCAAGGTCACTGACTGATTTATCATAATTGTTCTTCGATGTTGCAATACCTGATGTGCTGAAATTGTACAATGGATAATTTTTATTCAGTGTATCTGTAGATCCATTGGGTAAGGCGGAAGAGTAATACCGCTGATATGGCCTGTTTACCCTTATTTTAATTGTAACCGGGTTGCTGAGCCATTGTTTCCCTTCGATGGATAATGGAATGCCTACATACAATGCAGAGCTGTAGGTCGCAATTTTATAAGCATCCATCCCATTGATATATGTTTTTCTGTTCAGCCGGTTCCTGATATAGGCTCCTCCATCATAAGCAGGGAAATCATACTTGACTGTATCTCCTCCTCTTATCCCCAAATGTTTCCAGGAGCCCATGATGTAAACATAATGTTGGCCGCCAAATACAGGGTAGAAAGAGGAATACGAGTTATAAATCCTTGAAGTCGGGTTCCAGATCATATCCCTGCCATTATCAGCTACCAGCCAGGAGTTTTCAGCGAACATTATGTTCAATCGTTCTCCTGTTTCGAGGTTGATGGCATAACCGGGGAACCATCCCATTCCAACCGGACTGATATAATTGGAATTAAAGCGAGGATCCGTGCTGACTTTTGCGGTGTCTCCATCCACGTTCACCGACCTGTGGAGACGGTATCCATATTGGGTTGCACCTCCTTCAGCAAGCGCTTTGTCAGCACACATTTCGATTACGGGACATCTTGACCATTTCGTATTATCATTTGTTATCACAATATCCACACTTGCAAGAGGGTTTATTTCAGCATTTTGTTTTGAATATTTATCGAAGGCAGGTCCCTCTAAATTGACAAGCTGTTGTTTAAAAGCTGCCAGAAGGTATGGAGCCCAGGTACCACCCTGGATCTTTGCAAAGTTTTTATTAGGATCAAAGGGAAACGGGTGAACTGCCCCCATATCCCAGTCATTAAAATTCGCATTATCCCCGCTTTTATAGGATCCTGCGCGTATCCAGTTTTGATCATCGGCAGGGACATCATTGTCAGGCACTCCACTTAACCAGATTTGTGACGGATCCGTATAAATTGCTGATGGAGCATATATTAAGCCATTATCGGTATACTTTGTTCCATCCTTCAGAGTATCCCCCGGGAAGGGCACCTGGTTAATGGTAACAGCAAGCCCAAGGTCAAGGAATAATTGCTCATACGGATAAATGGTTGTAGTATCGGCCTTATATATCTTACCTGTGGCGCTATCGATCAATTCCCATCTCCCGAATTGTATCGTCTTGTTCATGAAGGGTGAAGTAGCCGGCCCATTCGTCATTGAATCAAATCTGACCGTGTATTTCCCGTTTACGACATTCAAAGGATCTATGACTTTGATACCTAACGGTCCTGCTGAAGCTTGGTAGACCGGTTTGTAGGCAATAGGATAATCAGGACCGCCATAAGTATTAGTCACTGAATCTGCCAGGGGTTTGTTAAGAATACTATTAATTGTCTCCTGGGAAAAATCCAGGATCATGCCACCGTTTCCCTGTCCTTCAACACGTGTAATAACAGGTCCGTCACCATAGCCCGAGTTCATCCGGTCTCCCAGGGGGATATGCGGTATGCCCGTGTATAGCTTTAAATTATTACGTCCTTGCAGATAGGGCATTTTTTGTCCGTCATTACTGACTGCCTGTACATAGGTCTTGTAATTGTTATAAGCGTATGCGACTGCAAGATAATAATATTGCTTATGATTGATCAACCGCGGATCACCAGTAATAGAAAAGGCATCTGTTGTGATTACGAAAGAATGTTGTATCCCTTTATCTGTACCATCAACCATTACTGTTCCTACGTTTCCATTGAGGGATTGATCAAAGAGCCAATTGACCAGTTTGGTAACATTATTCTGAACATCACATTGGGCTACTAAGCGGGCCTTGGTTAGATCCATAATGTCTGCTGAGCTCACTGTTGCATCCTTCAGCTGGAAGATCTGATACCCTTCAAAATGATAAAGTGAATCATTACGTGGACGAAGCGTATCGGGATTCGGAATATTCGGGTCAAATTCCGTGTATTTTTCCTGGTAATTATTACCGGCATCATTACTCTTTCTGTTAGAAATATAAAGGATCAATTCTCTATCTAATTCTTCAATGGTGAGGTCGGGTGCGTTAGGTCCGTTTAATACTGCGAAACAGTTATCAAACAAAGCCTGGCATTTATCATCAACCTGTCTCAGCAGTTCAACGGATTCAAAGGGTGTACCGGATATGGATCGTGCCCAGGGAATACCAACTGTGATATAATTACATGCACCCGGTTGAAGGGTGAAGGGTCCGGCGGATTGCATGAACCGACGATCCCCGGGCTGGTTAGGGGCAGTTTCTTCCGTCCAGTATTTGGGACCGTTGGGTGGTTGGCCATTGGTTCCCCAATCGCAGGGATCGGTATCTCCCGGGAACATGAAGTCACACGCAGGACCAAACGATTTAGGATCGGTAATATTAGCGTTCCCTCCATACCACATTTTTGTATTGTCTTTCCAGATCCCTCTTAAGAAATTGTAATATTCCGGAGCATAAGTAGGATCTTGCATATAATAAGGGACTCCGGATTGGTTATTGTTATGATAAACAAATCTTCTCATTCCGTAACGTTCATTATCCACAATCCCATCACCAAAATTTACGCCGTTGATGGCTTCCGAACGGACAAGAAATGAACCTGTTTTACTGTTATTGGGGCCATAAGTCATGTCAAAAACAGAGCCGTTTAGTCCTACAATACTGCAATCTCCATGAAATGACGGACCTGCTATACCGTTTCCTTTAAAGGACGGATTATCATAGCCATCCGGGTCAAGATAAGGACCCTGGAAAAAGTCCACGCCCACTGCAGGGGGATGGGCTCCATAAGCCTGGATCTCCCCTTCACCATCAATGGGCTTTCCGTTATAACAGTAACCAAGTCCACGTCCGACATCGCAGCCAACAAAATCATCGAGGTACCAGCCAAGGTCCGGATCCACCCATTGACTGAAATAAGTATTGGTAAGGGTGAAGGTCGAACGGTTGATGATTTCATAACTGTAAAAGGTCATATTGTTGATTTCGTCATTGGTCGCGAATGCGAAAGATTGTTGCCTGATCTCCAACCCAATGGGAGCGCCTTGTGTTTCGGAGTGGAAATTCCCTTTATCATTGAAAACATTCCATAATGTCTGGTCGCCTTTTATTACCTGGTCTACAAGGATTCCCAACGTATCATCCGCTTCACCATTTTTCAGTTTAGCACGGGCAGCTCTTTCACCCGGTTTCAGATTGTGCGGACATAGCTTATTGGCCAGGTCATAATAAGGATAATCACCTTTCTCCGGGTTATAACTTTCTTCGCCACTAACATCCATGAAAGGTGCAAGAAAATAGGCTTGTCCTTTGGACATATCGCCATGTGCAGGCCAGTTCCTGATTGAGGCCGGGATTGTATAATTCGGGAAGTCAGCTTTATTATCCTGCCAGGCAAGAAACGCTTCAACATCCAGCCGGGACATAGGAAATAACTGGTCATATTGGGCACAGGTTGCCTGGTCAACAGCAGCTGTTCCATCGATAGTCAGCGGACCTGGCCAGAAATCATTATGTGTATGGGGATTCCCGCTTGCTCCCTGACCATACCTGTATGCTGCAAGCTTAAGATTATTGTTAACATCTATACCCCCAATCCATAAAGAAAATGAATACATAGAGGTCTTCCTCGATCCTTTTGGTATTTCATATTCGGCATTTTCAAGGAACCATCCGTTTCCATATGAATAGATCAACGTCCGGACGTTATTAATATCGAGATATTTGTAATTCGCGCCAGGCTCACATCCCGCTGCTTGTTCCTTAATAATATTGGAGCTTTTTGATCCATGAACATCAAACTTTTCAGCATATACCGCATCGAAAAACATCATCCAGCAGAGTGAAATCATTAAAAAGCGAAATATATTTTTCATAGTAACTTTATTTTTAAATAAACCGATATGAATTCTTTTTGTCATGTTTAATGATTAATGATAAAGATTGAAGGATTAAAAATTAAACATAAGGCCCAATCGGGTCTGTCGGGGAGTACTGTAATTCGAAGGATTGTCAATATAAATTGAATAAAGATCCCTGTATGCTTGTGAATCGACCTGCTGATTGATCTGGCTTTGGTATTCGGGGGCGGAAATATACCCGTCATCCTTGGCTGATCCTGTGGCCGGGTAAACACTAACGACGTTTTGGGTATTTAACAAATTGAGGATTTCCACATAAACATTAATGGTGGCTTGTTTTTTCTTGTTCTTGTTCAGAGCAAAATTGAAATCCTTGTCTATCCTTAAATTAAGCAGGAATTGCCAGGGAAGTCTTGCACCGTTGATGGATCCCAGGATAGGGCCCATTTGCCCCAAAGAAAGAACCTGACTGGATCTGGTATATGGAGTGCCGGAGCCGCCGGTTAATGTCAGGTTGGCACCCAGATTGGAAAGGAACTGAACCGGTTCTTTGCTCTTTTTTTCTCTCCTGATGACCGGGCCATTGTAATCTTTACCGCTCCCGAACCTGTAATCAAGGCTGATATTAAAAGCATGACGACGGTCGAAATTCAATGGGTTCATGGTACGTAAATTTGGCTGATCCGACCTGACGATGGATGAAGCAGCATTGGCATCGGATCCAGTACCATCGGCAAACTGCAGTGTATAGTTGAAGCGGAGTCTTGCATTATTGGTCCTCCTAAGGTCATACGTGACTGTTAACCCCTTTACCGTACCAAAGTCAATATTTGTGTAAGAGTAATAAGTTTTCGGGAATGCTCCGCTCAGACGAAATTGTTGAATCTGATCCCGCATTTCACGATAAAACACCGCCAATTTTAAGGAAGAAGCATTATTAATCTTTTGCTGGAAACCCAGTTCATAATCGATTGTTTTTTCCGGTTGTAAATTAGGATTGTTAAGGGTACCTGAGCTTCCCGTAACATTGATAAAATAATAAGCAATCGGGTCTAATCTGTTACCTGTCGTCGGACGTTGCGTGAGGACATCATAGTGGGCATAGAATAAAGCGTCATCAGAAATGGGGAAGGAGAAGGAGATGCGGGGCATATAATTTATCTGGGGGACATAATCCGTAAACACATTTGTTCCGATAACCTGGTTTTGAGCATCTACCAGGTAAGGTTTGACTCCATTAGGGTCAATAATCCGGGGGTCTGTAACCGGCGTACCATCCTTGTTATACCATTGGTTTCCGCTGCGATATCCTGTTATTGCAGTGGGATTGTACAGATCATCTACATAAACGATATAATCACTTCCAATCCCTGCGGGATGTGTAACGGGTTGATCATTAAGGGTCGTAACCTGAGCAACAGTTCTGGCAGGATAGAACAGATAGGGATCTTTCAGCACCATCTGGTTGGCATCATAACGGTCAACACGTAATCCTATATTAAAAATCAGATCCTTGAATGCAAATTTGTCCTGAATATAACCGGCCATATATATAGGCGAAAACGGAGCTATTTCACGGGTAAAATTCCCGTTTGCATCCTTTTTCGTGAAGAAATCATCCAGGCTTGGTTTATGGTTCAGCTGTTCTCCCGTATACGTATATCCGTAATACGAGATCAGGGGTGAACCGTTATTAAACAATTCATCCGCATTAAACAAATCAAGAGACAGGATCGGATCATTGGATTTAAGTGTGTGCAGCACCTGGTTCTTATCATAATAATTCACCGAATTATTATTAAAATCATAGGAATAAATATCGATAAAGTCACTGCCGGTAACCGGCAGGCCAAGTCTTTTGCGTAAATTGACATCAAAATTCCGCTGAAGAACCTGCGCATATTTTCTAAAATAATTAATGGTATCCATAAATACTCCATCCCTGTAAATCAATTGAGGTTTAGCCAGGTCAAGATCATTTAACTGCGCATTTGTCAACCCCTTCATGGTAGGCCATAAGCTGACCGGGTCATCGACATCCCAAAAACTGCTGGACCTTTGCTGGTATTGCAAACCAAACTGGATTTCGTGGTTGCCAAAGTCAGCGGCAAAATTGGCATTTACGGCAACCTGCCAGGCCGAGGAATATCCATAGAGGTCATAACGGGTCCCGGGACTTGCCCACATACCATAAATCGGGGATGGTTGCATTCCGTTAACAAGACCATTGTTCTGGATAATTTCATCCGTATTTTCATAAAATCCTGTTTTATTGAATAACCTGTAATATTCAGAGGTCCAGTTGGCGGATTCAGGATTAATGTCAGAAGGCTTGTATACAACCATAGTATCTTTGTACCCATTTTGCTTGTGAGCATACTTTCTTGAAACGGTGTCATAGGAAAGAAAGGAATCATAGCGTCGGATAGTATGAGTAGCAAAAGAGCCAACATATCCATATTTGAATACATCGGATTTATGGTCAGGATCCATATAATCATTATGGTCACGGGAGTAGTCGGCACTGAGGGAATAATATACATTTTTAACAAAAGACTTGCTATCCGGAGCGTTGGGGAAGCGTTGGGTAAATCTGGCATTTAACCTCCATGTATAAGTGGATTGCTGCCCGTTGTACATGGAATTCATTAAAGACGAAGAGTAGTTGAAAAGATTGTATTTTGCATATTGGTATGTACCCCCAAAAGAGACATTAATTGTAGGCGCAACACGAATGTCAAATTTCCCGGATAAGTTCATTTGGATATTAGAAGAATTCAAAGTATGATTTGTAAGTTCGAGATCATCCTTTGTGAGAAAATCCGCATTCGGATAAACGCCCTTTCCATTGGCGCCAATAGTGATTGGATTAGCTTTGATCTTATCCAGTAAATCATCTTTTACTTTATATAATTTGAAGGCATAAGGATTGCCATCGTTCTGGTAAATAAAATCACCTGCGACAAAGTATCCTAACAAAGGAGTTTTATTCCCAAGGGAATCCTTCCGGGAAAATAAAGGTCCTGTGAAATTTAATCCAATCCTGTTAAACCCAAACCTGTCGAGGTATTGTGATGTTTGTACGTCAACTCCTGCGGAGAAATCCTTTGATGGACCTTTGGTAGTCACACTGATAATCCCTCCGGTAGCATCACCATAGCTGGCCGGAGTACCACCAAGGATAACTTCAACCTGTTCAATGGCTGATTGAGGCAATGCATTGCTGCCAATAACCCTCATTCCATCAATATAATATACTGTTCCAGATGAACGCTGACCACGCAAGCTCGTGATAGCACCATTGGCGTCGGTCTGTACACCACCGACTGTCGTTGCAACAGCATCGGCCGAACGGTTTGCCATCTTGGAAATTTCTTCCGAAGTCACTGTACCGCCGGATTCTGTTTGGTCCTTTGAAATTAAAGGTACTTTATATTCCACAACTTCAACTTCTTTCAGAGTTGTTGTTTGTGCCTCCAATTCAACATTCTGGAATGTGATTTTTTCCGCTGGTATGACAATACCTTTGATCTGGTAGGGCCGGTATCCGACATAGGTGGCCTTCAAATCAACCTTTCCTGGCGGGATAGGCTTAATTAGGAAATTTCCATCAAAATCAGAAGTGGATCCTCCTACCTGAACACCTCCGACTTCAGCAATGACATTAGCAAATGGGATGGCTTCTTTTGTCGCTTTATCGGTAATTCTTCCTTTGAGGGTTCCGGACCCGGTTTGAGAAAATACTAACAAACTAGATGTCAGTATAAATACAAGAGTAAATAGTAAATTTCTTACCATACTATATAATATTAATGTCAGACTATACTTTTCGCTCAAAAAGAAAGTGGGTAAAGTTAACAATAAATTAAAATAAGTTCCAAATGATTTTTTTATAGGAGACGAAATATAAATTCTTTCTAAATTGAAAAATTATAATTTATACCGTGTAAAATTCAATTGGTATGAACCCCAGGGCAAGCCCCGGGGAATTAACGAAAGCACCTCACCCCCTTCTGGGGTTGTCTAATAAGTTGGAAAGTTAATGTTTCTCGCTGAGTTTCGCTGAGTTAAACGCAGAGTCACGCAAAGTTAAAACTCTTGTTTTCAATATTCTGCGAAAATCTGCGATTAATCTGC
>CAIYUC010000047.1 GCA_903929315.1 uncultured Bacteroidales bacterium | reverse complement strand
TTTTCTCGCAGATTTCCGCAGATTAATCGCAGATTTTCGCAGAATATTGAAAACAAGAGTTTTAACTTTGCGTGACTCTGCGTTTAACTCAGCGAAACTCAGCGAGAAACATTAACTTTCCAACTTATTAGACAACCCCACCGGGGGTTGAGGTAAAAAAATTGAATACCATTAGTTTACATGAATATTGCTGATAATTGAAGTAATTATGGCGTAACTAAAAAATAGTTGTTCATTGCTGTTAAGTAACCATACTAAAAAAAAATTGATTTCATGTTGAATTCATTTGTATTTTAGCTAAAAAATTAAGGTAAACTTCACTTAAATCATATTTTATGTATGATAACTTTTTACCTAAACAGAAAATATTCCCGAAGAGAGTTGGATTATTCCTTATCCTGATCCTCGGAATCAGCGGATTTTCTTTTGCCCAGGTGCGAACTATAAAGGGTGTAGTAACTGCTTCCGACAGTAAAGAGTCACTCCCCGGAGCGACTATTGTCATCAAGGGTACTACAACAGGAGTTGTGACTGATCTTGATGGTAAATATTCCATCATCGTAAAAACTGATACAGCAGTACTGGTTTTTTCTTATGTCGGATACGCTACCAAGGAAATCGGGGTAGGACAACAGACGGTTGTAGATGTGCAAATGAGCCCAAAAAAAACAATGCTCGATGAAGTTGTGGTTATCGGATATGGTACTGTTCGGAAAAGCGATTTATCCGGTTCTGTTGGTGGTGTAAAATCTGAAGATATTATGAAGATCACTGCATTAAATCCAACCCAGGCGCTGCAGGGGAAGGTGGCCGGGGTGCAGGTGTCCAGTCCCTCAGGAGTCCCGGGTGAATCACCCATTGTCCGGATCAGGGGGGTGGGCACTTTTAATTCATCCTCTCCGATATACGTGGTCGACGGGATAATCATGGATGATATTGCGTTCCTGAACTCGGCAGATATCACCTCCATGGAAGTTTTAAAGGATGCTTCTGCAACGGCTATTTATGGTTCGAGGGGTGCCAACGGCGTCATCATGGTAACCACAAAGCAGGGGAAAATCGGCCAGGAAAAGACCGCATTCAGCTTTACCGGGGAGGTCGGCATGCAAAATCTGGCAAAAAAAATAGATCTTTTAAACGGACATGATTTCGCCATGATTAAGAACGAAATCAAACCAGGTTCTTTTAACAACCTCGATGCTGTCCCAAGCACGGACTGGCAGAAATTAATATTCCGCACAGCACCCATCTATAATTTCCAGTTATCAGCATCAGGATCCACGAAAAGCATGCAGTATTATATCAGTGGCGGCTATTTCAAACAGGAGGGGATCATTGAAAAATCCAACTATGAACGGATCACATTCCAACTGAATAATACCTATCATCTGTCGCCATATGTGAAATTGGGTAACACGTTAACATTATCTCCTTACAAACAAAGGGTGGCGCCCAATGTCACCTATAGTGCATACCGGGCTGACCCAACGCTGAGTCCCTATTATGCCGACGGAACCTTTGCTGCTGTGCCGGGAGTAGGCAATCCCCTGGCCGACCTGGCCTACTCCAATAATTATAATAAGGGAATAAAAGGTGTGGGAAGCCTTTTTACCGAGATATCGTTTCTTAAATCCTTCACCATCAAATCAAGTTTTGATATTGATGCAGCATATAATAAATCTGAAAATTTCACTCCAGCTTTCACTGTTTACAATTCCGACGGTACAATATCCCAGCAGCAGAATCTGTTGAGTACACTGTCAAAGGGTTTCACTGATAATCTGACCTGGCTTTGGGAAAACACCCTTACCTACCAGAAAGAGATCAAAAAGCATTCAGTCAATGCCGTTTTTGGATACACCATGCAAAACACTTCTTCCACCGCACTGGGTATGATTGGCTCCAACATTCTCAGGGATGATCCGAATTTCTGGTACATCTTACCGAACAATATTTATGACCCGGCGAATGGGGTCAATAAGATAAACAGCATATACGACCGGGTGGATATCAACCTGAATTATTCCATGATCTCCTACCTTTTCAGGGTCAATTACGTATTCAATAAGCGATATATCCTGACCGCTACTTTCAGGAGCGACGGTTCTTCAAAATTCAGCCAGAACAACCGGTATGCAAATTTCCCTTCTTTTGCGGCTGCCTGGAACATGTCGCAGGAAAGATTCATGAAAAACATCAAATTTATCAGTAAGTTGAAATTAAGAGGCAGCTGGGGAAAGCTTGGAAATGACAAGATACCATACAACCGGCGATATGCCCAGGTCCAATCCAATATCATCACCGTTTTAGGTACAGACGGTTCACCAAATTCAGGTGCTTCCTATGGATTGAACGGGAACCCGGATCTCAGGTGGGAAGTCACTACCCAGACTGATATCGGCCTGGAAACGAGTTTTTTCAATGATCGCCTGACCGCTGAATTTGATTATTACAATAAAAAAACAGATGATATCCTCATTGATCTCTCTACCCCCGGTTATTATGGAAACGGGCAGAATCAAAAAGTAACTTACAATGCCGCATCAGTGCTGAACAAAGGGTTCGAATTCACCCTTGGGTGGCGCGACCAGGTGGGAAAAGTTAAATACAATATTAGCGTTAACGGTACCACGATCCATAATGAGGTATTGAAAATCGGAGGAAGTTCCGGTGTTGACTCGGCACTGATCGGCGGTTACCTGGGGAATGGGATCCCGGTTACCCGCAGTAAGGTGGGATTGCCTATCGGGGCATTTTACGGGTATAAAACCGATGGTATTTTTCAAACCCAGGCTGAGCTGAATGCCTATCCGCATGACGCCCAGGCCGGGGTTGGCGACCTCCGGTTCGTGGATGTGAATGGCGATGGTAAAATAGACGGGAAAGACAGGACCTATATCGGTTCTCCTATCCCCGACTTTATTTTTGGTTGCAATTTCGGGTTGGAATTTCAAGGGCTGGATTTTTCATTCCTTATCCAGGGTCAAACCGGCAATAAAATATTTAATGCCAAAGATGTAGTACGACCCGATCCCTATAATTTCGAATCAAATGTGCTGAACCGGTGGACCGGTCCGGGAACAAGCACAACTGAACCACGTGCATCTTTCGGAGGGTATAATTACTCACCATCCGACCATTTTATCCAGGATGGATCATTTATCCGGTTAAGAAATATAATCCTTGGTTACACCCTTCCGGCTTCCTGGAGTAAAAAGATAACGATGCAAACAATCAGAGTTTATGTAAAGGCTGACAATCTTTATACCCTGACCAAATATACAGGATATACACCTGAAATCGCAAGTGGTGATGTTATTGCAAACGGGATAGATAATGGAATCTATCCGATTACGGCAGTTTTTTCTTTTGGGGTAAATTTAAATTTTTAAAAAGATGAAAATCTTCGCAAAGATATTATTCGTCATCCCGGCAACCATCCTTCTATTGGGATCCCCCGGTTGTAAAAAATTCCTGCAAAAGGACTTGCAGGGCCAACTTACTCAGCAGTCCTTCCCGACAACACCTGCAGATGCTTTACTGGCCACAAATGCATCCTATGAGATCATGAGGGATTGGTATTACAATTCCGGCGGATATCCTATCCTTGACATCATGTCGGATGACGCAAGAAAAGGGAGTAACCCTGATGACCAGTTAAATTATGTTGGTCCCTATGATAATTTTACCTTCTCTGCAACGGCCGATGGACTCGACCGGTGGTGGAATACACTTTATGTGGGAGTAAAACGCGCCAATGTTGTCATCCAGTTCGTGCCTGATATCCAGATGGACAATGTATTGCGGAATCGTTACATAGCTGAAGCAAAGTTTATCCGTGGATTGTTGTATTTTGACTTCGTGCGAGCATGGGGGGGTGTTCCGTTGGTTACAACTGTAGATCCTCCCCTGCACCTGTCAAGGGCGTCAAAACAGGATGTCTATACCCTGATTATTGAGGATTTACAATTTGCGGCAGATAATCTTCCCATGCGAAGCGAATATACCGCATCCGATATGGGCAGGGCAACAAAAGGAGCTGCACAGGCTTTACTGGCCCGGGTTTATCTTTTTATGAACGATTATATCAATGCTGAAAAATATGCACTTGATGTGATTAATTCAAATCAATATGGTTTGGAACCGGTATATGCCGATGCCAATGGCGTTAAAGGGAATAATGGAATTGAATCGGTACTTGAGGTTGGTGCAATACAGGTTGACAACACAGATGGAGGTGGTTCCCAATATGGTAATGTACAGGGGGTCAGAGGTACTCCCAATCGTGGATGGGGTTTTAACAGACCTTCCATTGATTTCCGGAACTCATTTGAAACCGGCGATGCCAGGTATAAAGGAACGGTGATCAATTTGGGAGATACCCTTGATGGTGTTGTTATCCTGGGGGATGGATCTACACCAGACGTTACCAAGGACGCACAGGGCAACATCATCGAAATAGAATGTTATAACCGGAAAGTATGGGTACCCGGCGAGGATGTCATAACCCAGTGGGGTTTCCACCGCCGTTTGATTCGTTATGCAGATGTACTCCTGATGACCGCAGAAGCGCTGAATGAAAATGGTAAAGCGGCACAAGCCCTGACTTATCTGAACATGGTACGGGCCCGTGCCCGCCAGGGGAATAATTCTGTTTTACCCGATATCACGACCACTGTAATGAATGAACTGAGGGATATCATAAGTACGGAACGAAGACACGAACTTGGACTGGAAGGTTGGCGCTTCTGGGACCTTATAAGAACAGGGAAGGCAGGAACCGTTTTGGGCCCCCTTGGATTTGTAGTCGGGAAACATGAACTATTGCCTGTACCCCAGAGTGAAATTGACATTTCACAGGGTTCACTGGTTCAAAACCCGAACTGGTAATTTTTTTGTGTAATTTTACATGTTATTATGAATTTTCAACCCTAATTGAAAAAAAAATGAAAAAGCAAGTTGTTTTATTTAGTTCATTGATCATCACAGTAGCTCTCCTGATCGGAGTGGCAAGCTGTAAAAAGAAAAGTGATTCAACCTCATTCTCCTTGTCGGCTCTTGTTGCACAATTGGCCGGAGGAAATATTGATTTGAATGCAGCCGCATCCGCAACTACGGTACCTTCCAAACCAACGATTGTTGCCACCTTTTCACTCGCCGTCAATGCCGCCAGCGTAAATTCCAGCAACATTACCCTGTTAAGGGATTGGGATAAAAAAGATATCCCATTAACAGTGACACCTTTGGGCGCCACTGTCACGATCGTACCCAATGAGGAACTGGGGAACGGAGCTCTGTTTACACTGACTTTCCCGGCCATTACCTCAACTGACGGCCAGTCTGTCGCTGGTTTTTTCCGTACCTTTACAACCGTCGGGACCTTTGTTCCGGCCGGTCAGATCGCTTACTGGAATTTCGAAGATAACGCGAATGACCAGGTGGGTTCTTATAACGCCGATAGTATAATCAATATAACCTATACTCCTTCATATAAGGCTGACGCAGGAAAAGCTGCAACCTTCGATGGAACCACCAGCATCATCGAAATTCCAAATGGAGACCAGCTGTCAAACACACCTGAACTTTCATTATGTTTCTGGATGAAAACAAATTCAGTCGGACATATTGACGCCAACGGAAAGCCTAAGGGCCATTTTATTATTGGTCTTGGCGCTTTCCATGGTTTCGAGTTTGAAATTCAGGGCACTTATGCTGATTGTAAGGTTGGCGCCACCTATGACTGTATCGCCCCTGCCACAAGCGGTCATGACCTGGACTTCACCGGCGACGGATTGACCAAAGATAACACCGGATGGAAAGCCTGTACCTTTTGTAAATTATTATCCCCTACTCCGGCTGAAGGAATGGTTGCTCTTCTCCAGGATAAATGGGCTTTTATTGTCTATACGTTTAACGGGACTACCAAACTCGCAACAATGTATATAAATGGTGAAAAGATGAAAGAGGAAGATTTCAACCTTGCAGATCCATCTTTAAATGCAGCTACCGGACTTATTTGGGATGGTACAGCTCCGGATGTTTATCCCAGGCTGGCTTTCGGGTTCATCAAATCAAGACAGGGTTCTTTATGGGCCACACAACCATGGGGAGGTTATACTCTGCCGACATCCAACCATTTCGGTGGACAGTTGGATGACGTAAGAATTTTCCATCGTGCCTTAACCGCAACCGAAATTGATCTGATGTACTCATCAGAAAAACCATAATTCAATTTTATTTATTATCTTTGAAAATCGAAATTATTTTAATTCACTTAAAAATTAAAACTATGAAAAAAACATTACTCATTTTCATTATGTTGCTGACAGTTGTCGGCTTTTCGAAAGCACAGCTCGTAACTGACTTCGAAGTCATCAAAATGAATTTAATGCTGGGAGGCTCTAACGATTCGAGTATCATGAGTGTGGTCCCCAATCCTCATGTCTCCGGTATTGACTCAAGCAATTGGGTCGTTAAGTTCGTGCGTGATAAAGATGGCGTCCCCTGGGGAGGTTTTTGGTGTCCATTAGTTACACCCATCGACGTGACTGTTAACAAGTATGTTCACGTAAAAGTATGGAAATCTATTATCAGCCCCATAAAATTTAAACTTCAAGGCGGCGCAGCAGGTGATCTTGAGACTTTTTCAATGAACCCGCAGGCAACCACCGGCGCATGGGAAGATATAGTATTTAATTTTACCTCAAAAACAGGTACCTATCCAATTGTTTCATTCATGCCCGACTTTGAGGACCCCGTCACACTTACCCAGGATATCGTCATCTATTTCGATGACATCATGGTCAACAACGACTCGACTCCCAATAGCGCTGCTGTCACTGTCATTGCAGATTATGAAATCATCCCGTTAAACATAATGTTAAACGATCCTGCTACTGATTCAAGTAACATGACGCTGGTACCCAATCCTGATCCTACCCAGCTTAACTTAAGCAATTGGGTTGTTAAGTTTGTCCGGGATAAAGATGGTGTACCCTGGGGTGGTTTTTGGTCCCCGACCGGTGTTGACGTGACGACCAACAAGTATATGCACGTAAAAGTATGGAAACCGCGTATCAGCCCCATTAAATTCAAAATTGCAGGTGGCACTGCCGGTGATCTTGAAACTTTTTCCATTGCCCCTCAGGACTCCATTGGAACATGGGAAGACATGGTTTTCGATTTCTCATCCAAAACCGGTGCTTATCCCACCATTTCCTTTATGCCTGACTTTGAGGACCCTCTTACACTTACCAGTGATATCATCATCTATTACGATGATATCATTTTAAACAATGATCCCAATCCGATTCCTCCCCCATTCCAGGTCGTAATGAAAGTTGACATGCATGGTGCAGGGCTCACAGCCGGACAGCTTGTTTATCTCGCCGGTGATTTCGGTGGTATCTATGGGACATGGAATCAGCCAGGGACTAATACCAATAATCAGATGACAGGTCCGGGAACTGACTCAATCTATACACTCACCATGAATCTGGAGGCAGGAACTTATAATTTCAAGTTCTTTAAAGGCACCGGATGGGACGGCGGCGAATGGACCGGTGATCCTAACCGTAAAGTCACTATTACAGGAGCTACCACCCTTACATACAAATGGGGCCTAAAACCTGCCGTTGCTACTTTCAAAGTCGATATGAAAGGCTCCGGATTAACTACCGGCCCCGTTTCTATCGTGGGGAATTTCGGAGGAATTTACGGAACATGGAGTGTACCTGGAAGCAACGCAGCTGACAGCATGACCGCTGCACTCCCGGTTACTGACTCCATTTATACCATTACCATGACCCTTGATTCAATCGGCACCTACGCGTTTAAATTTTTCGATGGCCAGGGATGGAATACAGGTGAATGGACCGGCGATCCGAACAGATCCGTCACAATATTAAAAGATACTACTTTTGCCGTTTTTAAATGGGGACAGAAACCCTCTGGGATAAACGAAATTTCATTGGCAGGTAAAATCCAGACCTATCCCAACCCGGTAAAAGATGTGCTGAATATCACCACATCAATCGAATTGAACCAGGTTGTCATTACCAATATAGTCGGACAAGATGTATTCCGTTTGGATAATGTCAGCCCCGGTCGGAGAGCAATAAATATTTCAGAACTAACCAATGGGATGTATTTCATTACATTCTATGGAAAATCAGGTGGGCAGCTTACTCAAAAAATCCTGAAGTATTAACTGCTGATTACCAGATAACATTAAAGGAGCTTCTCCCAGGGGAAGCTCTTTTATTTTGTCCGGAAATATGCCGATATTATGAACCCATTTTACCAAAGTAGAATTAAAAACATCTGTAATGAAACCTTATCCGCTTTTAGCAGTATTTCTGGTGATCAACATTCTTTTTTGCGCATCCTGTAAAAAGAAAGAAGTTACCACACCCACCGGGACCATTCAACTGGCACAGGTAAAAGCTGGCCCCGTCGTTCTCAAAACCGGGGAAACAGCTATTGACGTTGCAGTTGACAGTTCGTTTTATATATACTTTAATAATACACTCGATCTTACTTCGGTCAGTGGTAGTGTACTTTTAAAGAAAGCTGATAATACCGTCATTCTCTGTAATCTTTTTGTACTAAACGGCAATACCGTTATCAGGCTTACTCCTCAAAAACCGCTTGATCACCTGACAAACTATAAATTACAGATCACCTCAGGATTAAAAGGATCCCACAGCGAAACCTTTCCTGGGGTAGAATTTCTTTTCATTACTATCGCAGGAAAACTCACCATTGGTACCATCACAATTAACCAGCAGGCCTTTCAAATACCAACAATTCCAAAAAACATTAACTGGAAAAATGTCAGTATCGAGATTACTTTTTCGGATTCCCTGGACCCCACAAACCTGAATCCCTATTTTACCATGTCGTCTGGAATGCCTTTGAAATTTTCACTTTCAGGGAACAATAAAAAAGTAACGGTTTCAAATACGCTAAACTTAAAAGATTATTCACGCTGCTTTTTTAATATCTCGAAGAATTTAACATCAAAAAACGGGTTCCCTTTCGATGGCTTTACCAATTCTTTTTATACCGCCCTGGACTCAACACCAAAATTTCCTATCATTTCGGATGATCAGCTTCTTACCCTTATCCAGGAGAAGACTTTCCGTTACTTCTATGATTTTGCCCATCCATCATGTGGCCTCGCAAGAGAACGAAACACCTCCGGCGATATCGTGACAATGGGTGGTTCTGGGTTCGGGGTCATGGCATTAATTGTTGGAATGGAACGTGGATTTATCACACGCGATCAGGGATTGACCCGGTTAATCAAAATTCTGAATTTTCTTGAAACCTGCGATCGTTATCATGGCGCCTGGCCGCACTGGCTGAATGGTGTTACCGGTAAAACATACCCTTTTACCACCAATGATGACGGCGCGGACCTGGTCGAAACTTCCTATATGATAGAAGGCCTGATAACAATGCGGCAATACCTTGATCTGGCTGCTCCAACTGAACAAAGCCTGATAGAAAGGATCGATACCCTGTCAGATGCTGTGGAATATAATTGGTTTACCCGGGGGCAGAATGTTTTGTACTGGCACTGGTCGCCTGATTTAGGTTGGATCATGAATATGCCGATTCAGGGTTACAATGAAACCCTGATCACCTATCTTGTTGCGGCAACCTCTACCACCCACCCGATCACTGCCGCAGTTTACCAGCAAGGGTATGCACAAAACGGTGGGATTAAAAACGGCAACAGTTACTATGGGTATAGGCTCCCTCTTGGTGAACCTTACGGCGGACCTTTATTTTTCACTCATTACTCCTTTCTCGGATTAGATCCCCGGACCCTTCAGGATCAATATGCAAACTATTGGGAACAGAATGTAAACCAATCTTTGATTAACTGGACCTATTGTTTTACAAATCCTAAAAACTATTTTGGATATGGTAAAGTCTGCTGGGGGCTTACTGCCAGTGACAATCCCTGGGGTTATGATGCACAGTCACCAACCAATGACCTCGGAGTTATCACACCAACTGCGGCTATATCAGCGATCCCATACACACCTGAGCAATCCATGAATGCGATCAGGTTTTTTTATTACACAATAGGTGACCGGCTTTGGGGCGAATATGGCTTTTATGATGCCTTTGACCCGACAGAAGGGTGGTGGGCCGATTCATACATTGCCATCGACCAGGGCCCGATTGTTTGCATGATTGAGAATAAAAGGACACAACTCCTATGGAATCTTTTCATGTCAAACCCGAAGGTGAAGGCCGGACTGACCAAACTTGGTTTTACCTATTGATTTAATGATATTTAAGGCTTTCCATCCATGCAGAATATGTACAAATTAAAAATTGCAGTTATCATTTGGATGATGCTGATCTCCGATGCAGTTCAATCCCAGAACCCAGGTGATCAGGGAATAAGTTCCTCGGACAATTTTAAAATTGAAGCTTTACTCAGAACAATGACCATTGATGAAAAAGTTGGTCAGCTTTCTCTTTTTATATCTGGCTGGGATGTAACCGGACCAACCCTCAACAACAATTATAAAAAACTCATCAAAGAGGGTAAGGTCGGAGCAATTTTCAATGCCTACACCGTGGATTATGTTCGCGAGCTTCAAAAGATGGCTCTCGATGAATCACGCCTTAAGATCCCACTGATATTCGGATATGATGTCATTCATGGTCATCGCACAATTTTCCCGATTCCGCTAGGCCAGGCTTGTTCATGGGACTTAGCGGCCATTGAAAAATCCGAACGAATTGCAGCCCAGGAGGCTACTGCAGAGGGCCTCAACTGGACATTTGCCCCGATGGTCGATATTACCCGGGACCCACGATGGGGAAGGGTTGATGAAGGAGCTGGTGAAGATACCTGGCTCGATTGTGCCATCGCACAAGCACGTGTTAAAGGTTTTCAGGGGACTGATCTGGCAGCCAACAACACCCTGCTGGCTTGTGCAAAACATTTTGCCGCTTACGGAGCTCCACAGGCAGGGCGTGATTATAATACTGTGGATATGTCACAACTTTCACTGTATGAGTGGTATCTGCCTCCCTATAAAGCCTGCGTGGATGCCGGTGTCGGATCAGTAATGACCTCCTTTAACGAAATTGCCGGAGTCCCTTCCACTTCGAATAAATGGCTTCTCACCGATTTGCTTCGGAACAGCTGGGGGTTCAAAGGTTTCGTTGTAACTGATTTTACCGCCATCAACGAACTGATCCCGCATGGAGTTGCCACTGATTTGAAAGAGGCTGCCAAACTTGCATTGAATGCAGGTGTAGATATGGATATGCAGGGAAGCGCCTATTTGAATTCCCTGGCAGACCTGTACAACGGGAAAAAAATTACCATGAAGCAGCTCGACGATGCCGTAAGAGTCGTTCTTCAAGCCAAATTCAAACTCGGTTTGTTTGACGATCCTTACCGTTATTGTAATAAAGAGCGCCAGGAAAAGGAGCTGATGACACCCGAAAGTCAGTCCTTCGCCCGGAAATTTGTAGCTCAAAGTTGCGTCCTGCTTAAAAACCAGAAACAAACTTTACCCATCCCGGCAACGGTCCGTACCATTGCCCTGATAGGTCCGCTGGGCGATTCCAAAAAGGATATGCTGGGAAACTGGTCGGCAGCCGGGGAATCGGAAAAATGTGTCACCTTGCTCGAAGGGATCAAAAACCGGGTCAATAAAAATGTTTCCGTAATTTATGAAAAAGGATGTAATGCCAATGATCGTGATAAAAGCAGTTTTGGTAATGCGTTGAAAGCTGCTTCCTCCGCCGATTACGTGATTCTGGCGCTGGGAGAAGAAGGAGGAATGAGCGGGGAAGCTTCGAGCCGGTCAAACATTGACCTGCCCGGTGTTCAGAACGAACTGGCCGAAATAATCATTAACACCGGAAAACCAGTAGCTGTAGTTTTATTTAATGGCCGCCCGCTGACCATCACCAAACTGAACACACTTGCACCAGCTATCCTTGAATCGTGGTTCGGAGGAACCCAGGCAGGAAATGGCATAGCCGATGTACTTCTTGGTGATGTAAACCCTTCGGGAAAACTCACCATGACCTTTCCACGCAATGAAGGACAGATTCCCATATTCTATAATGCAAAAAACACAGGCAGGCCCTATAATCCTGCTGATCCAGGGGCCAAATATGTTTCACGATATCTGGATTGTTCCAACGACCCACTCTTTCCCTTTGGTTATGGGCTTAGCTACACAAGCTTCACCTATTCCAACCTTGCAACCACTGTTGAGGGGAGTAAAATCAATGTCACCGTTCAGGTCACCAATTCAGGAAATCGTGATGGGGAAGAGGTAGTTCAGTTATATATCCGGGATAAAGTGGGCTCTGTTACACGGCCGTTGAAAGAATTGAAGGGATTCCAAAAGGTGCTGATAACAAAAGGTGAAATAAAAACAATAGAATTTAACCTCACAACCGCTGATCTGGCATTTTATCATCCGGATCTGAAAAAGTACTGGGAACCCGGCGAATTTGTAGTCTATGTCGGCACAAACTCAGCTGAAACCATATCGAAGTCAATTTCTGTTAAATAAAAGGTAATTAGTTGATCCTTAACAATTATTAACAATCTGATTATTTATTTTACATGGTTTTTCTATCTTCAGGAACGTATTTATTAATCGGTCAAAATAGACCTTATTGTTACGGATTAAAATTAAAAGGAGAAATCATATGAAGATCAGCAAAGTTTTATTGTTTGTTTTTTTTACTTTTTCCATATCTGCCGCAAAGCCACAACATCTTGTAT
>CAIYUC010000046.1 GCA_903929315.1 uncultured Bacteroidales bacterium | reverse complement strand
TTCAACTGAATCATTTTCTTTTAGAAAGCAAGACTTATAAACGGACACCATTTTTGTGTCTAAACTTGATTCCGATTTTAAAAGTGTCGTATGTAAACTTTTATCTGAAGGGAAGAATACATAAATTTCAAATGGATTAAGATAGATTGTCCTTGACATTTGAAATATTTCTATATCATCAAAAGTCTTTACAAGGGATATCTTATCTGAAACCAACGATTTTGGAATATCAAAAACTATGGGATAATTGTCTTGTTCATAATCTCTTATCTCAAATTTAGGATATTTACTATATAACAAAATGGAGTTCGGAAATGGGTTTGGACTAACTGCTTCAAATCTTTTGTATCCATATTTTCTTCTACTATAGTAATTAACTGGAGAGATTGATTCAGTTGAAAATATATTGTTAAAGTTCAAGGAACTTGTGGTTAAATATAGCCTTTCCATGATTTATAATCTTTTGCCTGTTTGAACTGCAAGACTTGTCTCGTAAAGATTACTATTCACATCATCAAAAAAAGTTGATAAACTTCCTGAATACATTATGAACAAGGATTGATATGTTCTGGTAATTGCAACGAATAATGCACTTCGTTTGTCGGATTCATTTATTGTGCAATTTGGGATAAAAACAGCTTCAAACTGGAGACCTTTGGCACTATGATAAGTCACAATTTTAGGATTATCTGTATTAAAATTCAAATTATTGATAGTTCTATGGTCTTTGTCATATTTTGCTTCTACATTAAGCCCTTTTTGTGTCAAATATTTCGATACTCTCTCAACTTCCTCATTATGTGGAAGAAAAATGCCAACATCTTCAAAGGCTCTGGTTTTAATAATTTGAGCTATCGCATCTAATTGCGAATCAAAGGAAGGATATTTTAATATCTTGGGTAATTCTGTACCTTCATTTTTACAAACCAACTCTAAATCACTATTATCATCAATTTTTTCAGCAAAACGAGCTATTTTTTTAGGTAACCTATGATTAAATACCAGCTTTTCATCATTAAACCCAGTAAGTGTAATGATTTCTTCCATTTTAATTGGAGGAGGTGTCCTCCAAGCGTATAATTGTTGGGCACTATCCCCATAGAGCCATAATGCGACTCTTGCTTTATCTTTAAATAACAATATTTGTTCTCTGGAGAAATCCTGAGCTTCATCAACAATAATATAGTCAGCCGATGGGCAACCATCTCTTTTCCATTTTTCAAAATGAATAACTCTGTCATCATGTAATCCAATGGCTGTAATTCCATCTTTCATATACTGCTTTAATGTTAATGTGTAAACAATAAAGTAATAACTCCCTCTACTTTCATCCTGAATCTGCTTGACTTTCCACAAGGCAAGAATTGATTTTCCACTACCAGCACATCCTTTTACAATATAGGATTGATTTACTTTCTTTGAAATTATCTTAATTTGATAATCGTCAGCTTCTGCTTCATTTATATAAAATGATCTTTTTGGCATACTACTTGAATTTTAAATTATACTTGGGGAATTATCGTTGTGTTTTAAGAAATTCTTCTTTACTAAATCACTTGAATTATTTGCATAGCAATAGGCACACAAATGATTACATGTGTTATACATACCAATATCCTTGCTTATCATGCAACCACAAACCTTGCGTTGCCCTTTATCCTTTAACTTAGGATTAGAAATATATTCTGCGCCAAATAAGCTATTAAGTTTATTTTCTCCCCCAAACCATTTCATTAATATATTATCATTATGACTGATATCGATAATTAGCTTATCATCAACACACTTGTTTTTTACTATCCCAAAATTGTTAAGATTTATTTCTTCAGCGCATGTAGCAATTTTTATCTTCCATTTGATATTTAATATTTGCATTTGTCTTGCTAATTCCATCATTTCAACTTGAGTAAATTCTCGATATGTTGAATTTGTTCTATTCAAATTATTTACTACTTTACAGTAAATATTGATATCAGCAAAACTAAAAACTAATTTTTCAGTATAGAAGTTAATTTTGCCCCCTATTATTTCTATTTTTTTTAACAATTCACTCAACGTCAATTTATCACTTAATAAAAGAGGGTCATATCTCCAAATGGTTTTCTGTTTCCCAATTTTTTTTGACAATGATATGAATGTCTCA
This sequence comes from uncultured Bacteroidales bacterium, assembly GCA_903929315.1. Classification (GTDB taxonomy): domain Bacteria; phylum Bacteroidota; class Bacteroidia; order Bacteroidales; family FEN-979; genus CAIYUC01. Next base: position 25,825 of record CAIYUC010000046.1, on the reverse strand, counting down.
ATTCTCTGTTTTAGGGGTGGCACATTGGGCTCAAGTCCTTCTTCTTCATAATCATTTAGAGTTATCTGGAAGTAGTAACCAATTCCTCTTTTATCCAATATTTCCAAATATGGTAAAATTGGTTGTGGGTTTTTTGTCCAAAATACGACAAAACGTACCTCATCTAAGGCAACAAATTGTGTTTTCTGATTGAAAGGATTAGTCCAAGCAATATATCCCTTCTCTAAACGATTAAAAAACCACTTTGAATAAAAAGCTGGAATATCAGTTGAACGACTGGCTGAAATTATTATGGGCGTAATGGCTTCTACAATATTACCATTATCAGTAGTTATTGATTTCTTTCCCCACTCCATCAGTTGCTAATTTTATAAGCATCAATATAATTGCTTTCATGAGTCGAATTGGGACAACACCCATTATTTTTTAATGGATTATAAATATGCTTCCAATTAACGACATACCTCCCTTTTTGAACGTCTTTAATAATATCCTTAATAAAATCTTTTTGACCTACGATTTTATATGCTACCCTCGAAATATCATTTGTTTTTTGTTGATGGCTGACGAGAAAATCATGCTGGTAGAAACAATAATTATTACAGGAATCACTATAACTATTACATGATAAAGGAGAAAGAATCTTATATTCAGAATGCAATTTCAAATATTTACGTGCTTGTTCATTCAATAGAATTGGCATATAGTCAGTAAACTGGGTTTTAGTGGTTACATCCAATAGGAGAACTAACCCAATGTTGCTAAGCATTGGACAAACAAGCTCAAGGAATTCATTATAAGCATTATTACAACTACCTTCACCTTTCAAAATGAATTCGTTAATAGTTTTAAAAGACATTATAATGTCAAATGAAGAATAAGGTAATTCCTTTATAAGAACATTCAAATCCTGTATGTTTGAAATTTTTGAAGAAAACGAATTAAAATTGACTGTCAGATTTGATTGAAGCTCAAACATTTTAATCAAATCAAATAGAATTCCCAAAGCATCTTCATTTCCATCAACCGCATAAATATTAACGGTGTACCCAGATGATAGATGCTTGTCAAGAGCAATGAGTAAGCCTATCAAGTTTCCACCAGTTCCACAACCAATATCAAAAATATTTATCTCATTATGATCTTTGAGTATCTTAGAGTAATAACTATTGCAAAGTAAATCTTCAAAAATGCAAAAGGATTCTGCGTAACTTCTTGGAAAATAAGTGCCCAAATATATTAAGAGCTCTTCTTCAGAATGTTCAAGGTTATAATCAAACTTTTCAAAGTCTGGGGCATAACTTGCTTTTAAAATTTCAAAAATATATTTGTCAAGCCAGTAAGGTAATCTCGTTTCTGATTTGATTCTTTCAAAAGAGCAAGTGTTATTGAAATCAGATTGAAGTTTGTCCTTACATGAAATCTCTTGAAGACCCTCAAACCAGTAAAATCTACTCGAAATGCTATTTTTAATGCAGTTTATTTGTTTACTCAATATTTTCGATAGTTTCTCAATATTTTCATTAATGTCTTTGATTTTCGTATTAACATTCAGGACAATTAATGATTCGCATTTAGCATTTTGAATGATTTCAAAATAATCTGATGGTACAGTCTCTTTATCAAAGATATCTATTGAAATATAATCGGAATCCGATCCAAAAACTAATTGAATAATACTCTTATAGTGATCTTTATGTTCTTGGACTTCTATCATATTACTTGAGCAAATTGTAAGCAAGATAAATCGTTTTCTTCAACCCTATTCAGTTTTCACAGATTATGCATTTTTATGAATTGCTCGTTGGAAAATCTATTCCATCATCACCGCCTTCTGCAACAACATCTGGCTATTTCCATAGAATGGAACATCTGTTTTACCAAGGATACTTGCTGGTAGGGTGGTGATCTCATTCAAGTTGTCCATTGGTACAAGCACCGTCTTTGCTCCATTCTCTGACAGCAGGGTGACCTTATCAGCAAAATTTAAGGCTCGTTCAATGGCACCACCAATAGAAATGTTACCCAATACAGCCAATCCAGCTCTCAGGTTCTTTTTATAGATGGCTGAAATTATTCCAACATAGACCGAGCATCCTATCCCACCACTTATATATGCGCCCATCAGATTGCTGATCTGAATATTGAGATCATAGCCAGAAAGGGAGTGTTGTTCATTTAGAATACTTTTCTCGTTAGCCCTGATGTAGTTATAGGTGTTCTTAATATTTTCTTTTACTTCCTGATTATTAGTGCCTGTAACGTTAACTTTCCCATTGCCTTTCAATGCGACAACTTCTATTTTTACCAATGAGTTGTTTTCCCCATCGCTGGTTGATGTATAACAAACTCCCGCTGGCAGTGGATTACTTTCGATCAAGGCTGATCCTCTTTCTTCAGGCAAGCCGACAAATATTTCTTCTTGGGTTTCTTTATCGATGTATGAGAAATTTGTATCCCAGAATTCCATCCCACCAATTCGTTTGAGCTGCTCTTTCACCCTTCTGCGCATCTCCATGGCAATTACCAAGTATTCTCGTATCTCCTCTTTGGTATAGATGCCATCTGGGTTCAAGAGTTTGATGAATCCTGAAACAATTTTCCTTACCGATTTCGAATCCCGTTGCTTGAGGTGGGAACCGAGAGTGAAGTATTTATCCAAGGCTTCATAGTAAGTGTTTTTACGTTGGGATTTCAGAACCTCACTGAAAAAATCCGTGCTAAATCCGAAGTGTGAAGTGAAGTTTTGAGGGCTGAACTTGGTTATCTCCCATCCCGACAGGAACAGGTTGATGCGATCCAAAAATGCAGTGTCATAATTCACCTCATCCGACAGGGGGCTGAACAAGTGAGATGTTTGCAAAACTGTTTCAACGGGTTGATTGATGTTCCCATTAAGAATAATAGAAGCCGAACCAGAGATTTCACCACCCTTGCCAGCTCTGGAAAATGATCCCGATTCCATGTAATCTTTCATCATAGGAATGGCATCCCGATCTTTGAACAATTTATCAGTACTTTCATCGAAACAAATCGCATCCCACATGCCAACTGAACCTACCCTACCAGTAGTATTGTTGACGAACAACTGGGCTACCGTACCCTGCCCTCCAGAAATCAGAATTGCGTAAGGTGTGATCTCTTTATAGATGTATGACTTGCCCGAAGATCGGGGCCCTAATTCTACCATGTTGAAATTGGCTTCCACAAGTGGAATCAAACGGCATAATAGAAGATTCAGCTTCCGTTCATCCAAACCTTCACTATGAGGTTCATATCCAGCACTTCTAAGCATCAAGGTTTTCCATTCTTCTTTGGTAAATTCCTTACGCTTGTTAGTGATCCTTGAATTATCAAAACTGGACAATTGAATAGGTTTGATATCCCGAACAACAAAGGGGTAGGAGGTTGAGCCAATTGTGATCAACGGATCGTATTCCATTTCGATGATTGCCCAAATGCCACCCAACATCAGTTTCTCATGCTTCTGAACCAGTTCATCACTGATGTTGGCTTTTTTGATGTTGCTGTTACTTATACTTGCCCAGTACCTGTCATGTTGAGCATCTAATTCCACGGAAATTTTATCAATGATCTTGTACCTCCCCTTCTCACGCATCTTTGATTGAATCAAGGTGCTTTCCTCAGGGCTTACATAGTGTTCACGAAGGATTTTCTTCACATTATCCATCCCTTCCTGAAGTTTGGCTTCATCCTCCGTGCTACATGTATTGGCTAAAAGGTATTCCAGCACAAAAGCGGGAACATTGGCTCCACCTTTAATAATACCCACAAGGTCTTTTTTAACTACGAAGCCCCTGAAGTGTTCCAAGGCTTTCCGATCCAAATCATCTAATAATATCATATTATTTCGCTTAATTCTTTATATGGCAATTCATTATAACATTTCTGCCAAAATTCATTTCCATCAATACTTATAAGGTACCTCCTAAAAAATTCTTTCACTTCTTTCTCCATAACAGGGATTGCGTGAATAAATTGATCATGAAAATTAATTCTGTTTTCATTTTGACCTTCACCTCTGTACCTTGAAAAATTCATGGCATTGAATATATCAGTTGGATGGAAATGATAGTGGCAGCCAGAAGGACAATTCCCAATAAACTTCGGATAATTGGTTAGTTTTTTAAATTCCTGATAAAAAGGCATATAATAGGTGTAGCAAACTTCGTCAACAAGAACAGATAAAAAAAGTGCGATCCCTAAGTTGATTTTTTCCTGTGGGTTAGAAATAAAATTCAGGTGCGGATGATCATGGGTAAGCCTTTCATACTGTATGAAATAAGTCGTTTTATCATAATTATCGTGATGTTTGGAGTTTTCAGGAATTGTATCAAAGAATCTATTCAGGTCTTCTCTGAATTTTTCATTGTAATATTTCCCGAAGTCATCCATGGCTGTCAAATTATATCAATCCACCTGTATCACGAGCTGCTGACTTTGTAATGATCGCAGCATCTAACTGCTCCTGAGTCGATACATCAATGACCACCGCCTGAACCTCGGAATTTCCTTGGAAGGAAAATTCAAGCATTGTGGTTTGCCCTGAGTCAATACTGATAATACTGCTGCTGTTATATGTCTTACCTCCAGCGAAGAGTAAAACCTGAATTTTGCGGTTTGTTGCAAAAAGATCAGTGGCTTTTGACGCTCCCTGAAGTTTTATGCCAAACAGTTCACCAGAAACATCTTCCAGTTCAGATTTATTGACGATCTTCACTTCAAGACCTGATGTGGCTGGTTTTTCTTTTCGGAAAACAAATTTGGGAAGAATGATCTCTTGAGGTGTAAACCCGCCATGAGAATATCCATAAGCACCTGTAGACTTGAAAGGACGATGTTTCTTTGATACATACAGGTAGTTGTACTCACCGTAGTGTTCTTCAACTCCTATCAGGTCATCGTTTTTCTGTTTTTCAACAGTTCGGATATACCGTTCATGAACCTTTTTCTTTCCCTTTATCGATGATTCGATCTTATCCGACTCGTCCAGCAAGCCTGTCAGAACGAACCCGTGATCAGTGACCAAGTGTACCTCGGTAAATCCCATATTGAGAAGAAGAGCTATCTTTTCTTTTAACACCCTCTCAAACTCTTCAAACAACTTTATGGCACCCTGCTGCAACTTCTCTCCCGTACTATCAATGTCGCCATACTTGAGCACCAAATGACCAGCTTTAATACCATAATGCAAGGCTTCCAGATTTAGATATACAATGTTTAAGCCTGAAATCTCTGATAGTTTCTCTTCTCGATCACCTTGCAATGCTATCACTTCATCGTTTCCGACATATAGCGCACTCATGTTATGCTCGGTCTCAGAAGGTAAATCCGCCAGCATAATTTGCTTATCAACCTTAAACTGCTTCTCTAACGATGTGGCAACATAATCCGCAATTTCGAACCGCAGCCCATCGCCAACAATAACGGCAACAGGTGATTTGGCGGTTTTCATCACAGTGACCAAATAGCCTTGCTGGTCTGTTTTGTATTCATCCGTGTAATTGAACCATTGTTGTAATAGCTCATGATTCAGGCTTTCGTAATATTCCTGAAGCGGACGGATGATGGCTTCTTCGTTCAGGAACTCTGCATAGAGATCACGGATAGCCCGATCTGCCTTGGCAAAATTTCTGATATAGAATTCTATGACCTTGTTCAAGCTATTGCAGTTGGAAAGCGGCTTGGTATCACATTCTGTCAGGGTGATCACATCATTCCACCATGTGGGAATGAATCGTTTAACTTGCTGAGATTTGATTCGCAGTTTGATCTTTCCAATTTTCTCCGTGACATAGGTTTTATCTCTGAAATTTGAGGATAACTGAACCACGGCTTTTTTATCCAATGCCAAAAAGCAATGGTCAGGATGAGCCGACCATGGATTAGCTGATTCGTCCAGCTTGTACTTAGCAACGTATTCTTCCAGAGATGTTCTGTAGAGTTCGCTGTCAGCCCAGTGGTAATATAAGCTCAATAAAGTGGATGAAATGTCATTATAAACCAGTCCATCAAGCAACCTTTTAACCAAGGCATCTGCAATGATCTGGGGAGGCTTTTGCATGTATGGCTGACCAAGAATATCCCCGAATATCTTGATCTCAAACAACTGCCGTACATCTTTATCCAGCGAGTTGGCAAATGGTTCAGGGTCATTGAGGAAGGGCATCAACTTTTCATCCAGTCCAATCGGGTCTTGGAGCCCTTGAATTTGTCGTTTCCACCAGTTGATGTCTTTCCCGATACCTTCCTTCGCCAGAACCCAAAGAATTGAGTTTTCCTGTTGCACTTGTAACCCAGTGTTGGCGAATATCTTCTTCTTCAGCCATTCGATGGGGTTTGATAAATCCAAACACCCGTGGGTAAAGCAGTAATCCATCAAGAAACTCAGTTTGCTCTGATCACGAGTGACATAGAAAACAACTTCCTCATTCTTAAACTTTGATTCCGCTTCGTGGCGTAAGAACAACTCTTCCTTTACCGTTTGCCACCTTTCATTGAGCTGGCTATCAGTTTTTAGAATGATAGAGCCTTTCGATTCAAGCAATGGCAATAGAAACCCACACTCGCCCTTAGGGTCTAATATAACGACCCTTTTGCGGTTTTTAAGTTGATGTTCAATGTCCTGAAGGAACCATTTGTCAGTCATTACCAGTCGGCATTTAAGTATTTTTCCAATTGTTTCTTGTTCAGCACCTCACACTTTAATAATCCCTTTTTCTGCAAAGGTGCGATGTTCTTCCCAACACCATCATCCAGCTTAGGGTCGTATCCTTCGGCTATTAATTCTTCGACCTTTTTTGTAAACTCCGTTATTTCTTGTAATTGTAAACGGATTTTCTCCTTCTCACTTTGAGCTTGTGCACTATCACTTCCATGCAATTGAATTAGGCGATATTCCAAGTTCACTACTCTTTTACTCAAGTATTGGGTTTTAAGTTTGAATAAGCTGTCCCTGTTCCATTTGTAGATAAGAACGTATGCATCAAAACCTTGATTTACTCCACTACTTATATGCCAGATAAACGGAGTGCAGGGCAATTGTTTAAAAAGTTTAAAATGATCACTGAATACTAAAAAAAATCGATTTTCCACATACTCAGCAAGAGATGAACCAATTAAATTTTCCAACTGGATGAATTGGGCAGTATTAAGTCCCAACTGTAAGCATTTTTGCTCAAATCTATCTAATAATCGAGGCTCTTCTGGAAGTCCAACTAATGGAATGATTCCATCATCATCTTCATTTAAAATTGTACGGAAAGTATCTACCAAAAATTCAAGAACTATTTCTGCAGCACGGTTTTTGGGCAATATCTTACTTTTTTGAAACAAATGCCAGACATTAATTGGGTTGATTTGATTTTGAATGCAAAATTCCTCCAAACTATTATTACCCTTGTAAAGAGTTATAAATTCAGTTGTTAAGTTTTGGATTTGTTGTTCCTCAAAATTCGTTGTGGGTAGGCTTTCAATGAAATTTTTTACAATTTCATTTTTATTATTAATTGAGGTTAGAAAAGCATATTTAGCTTCTTTAAGAACAGGTAAAAACCCCACCGCCTTTCCTATTATCTCTTCTACCTGTAACTGGTCATGTTGATTCAATTCATAAACGTCAAAGATGAATTTGTCTAAGATAGCTTCATTAATCAAAACAGATGTAAGTAATTCATTTTCATAATTTAAATATGACATTATTCGATCTCTAAGAGCGACATCGGAACAAAAAAGAATAGGAGATTTTTCAAAATTTGTCTCTATAACACTAAATGAGTTTAGATGCTTTTTTATTTCAATATTCCTGAATGCTAAATTAGAAATATCGAACTCTAATTTTTGGGTTGGTTTTACAAATGGGATTCTCTGCATATCTCCTACTTGCGTGTTGACAGTAGGATTTAAACAATCAAGTATATAAAAAGCCAATTTTGAATTTAGGAGCGCAATAAGATATTCTATATTCTTGAAATCCTTTGTAGGGAAAATACATGAACCACCAACATCAAACAATGAATTTTCAGGATGTATTCGAAATGATGCCCCCTTTGAACCGCTTGCCGAATAAGTAACTCCTTTTGTAAAATAAAATTTTTCATTCTGAGTCCGTGATCTTTGCCTTCCTCTTTCATCTTTGACACTTCTAATCTCCAATCCGTTATTTTCCCAATTCACAATCGCCCAATTATTACCAAACCATTTATTGTAAGCACCTCCCTTAGAATAGTTAAACCACTTCTTGTTATTAAAATTTTGGTCAAATTTTTTTGCAATTTCCCACCACAGCCTAACAAATCTATCATTATTTGAAGTGGCTAATCCTTGAGCAATATTGAAATTATTATTAAGTGAGTCGTATGTGAACTTATTTCTAAATTCATCAGAAATCCAATAAATAAATGGCGAGTCTTCTATAGTCTTCAATTTACTTTGTGGCAAAATATATGAATGACCATCTTTGAAATTATTTATTAGATTTTCATAAGCTAATGAAAAGATTGTTGGCTTATTCGTATGGTTCTTATATTTCTTAAAATCTAAAAAAATAGACTCATCATCATGGCAATCATTCTCTAAAACATAAGCAACCACATCTGCTTGCACATCACTATTGGCAAATACACCGCCAAGTCCTAATTCAGCAAGAATGTTTATATGTGTTTTATCTAAAATATATTTTCTTACATCTTTAAAAGTTGAAATGTACATAAAAGTCAACGGATGCAACATGCCAACTTTGCCATGTTTAGGATCGATTATTTCAAAACATCTTTTTTGAAAAGCTGCATATAAATTGGAATTGAATTTAAACGGATGTTTATAGTTATGTTCAATAAATTCTCTCAGTTCAGTGCCGTAATCTGCACTATCTGTATAAGGAGGGTTCGCTACTGCTACATCATATTTCTGTGTAAGTAGTTGCAAAAAAGTAATAGCATCCCTTGTTTTAGTATTCAGAATTGTTATACCCTGTTTAGCTGCATTAAGGGCAACAGCTTTTTTCAGGTTTGAAAAGAAAGAATCCCGAAATAGTTCGTGGCTGGTAAGTGTTTCTTTCTCAAAGATTTTCTTTTGCGGTTGCTCAAATTCCTGAATTAGACCCGATAATCGCTGCTTAAACTTTTCTTCCAAACGAATTAGGGAACCGAATTTATATGCTTGTTGCAGATCAGACCATAAATCGATGACTATCTTTTCCAGTTCGGGACTGAGCGGTTCGTTATCTTCGAAAAGGTCTTGAACCACCTTATATTCTGGTAAGAAGAAATCCGAACTTACAATATTGAAATGGTCAATTTTAGCATTCCTTTTTTTTCGCTTTGCTTTGATATAGAGACCAAGTTGTGCCAACTGCACTGCACGATCATCGAGATCAATTCCATAGAGGTTGTTCTGAATTATCAGCTCAGGGAGTTTGTTCTCGTTATAATTTGCCCTGTAATTTTCAATCTGGTCGATATATAAATCGTAAAAAAGATCAAAACCGTAAAGTACAAAGTTTCCTGAACCTGTGGCAAGGTCTATCATCCGTATCTCGGTCAACGGTTTTATCTCTCTGGTCTGGGTTTTCGGGACGTTAGCTATTTTATATTTTTCTTTTATTGAAGAATCAGGATACATCTCCAGATACAATTTTCCAAGGCTGTTGTCCACCAGAAATTTAACTACCCATCGAGGTGTATAGATACATGATTGAATTCGAACCTTAAAATATTCAATATCTTCTTTGCTTTCCTTTAGCTCCTTTCTTTTTACCGCATTATAACTTTCGTACAGCCAACCGAGTACATCATCACTCTTCCAAATTTCAGGGTCAACCTGTGCATCGGATTCAACTTTGTTGAAAGCGTTGATGATCCCATTCAGTTCGATGGCTGTGGGCAAGATGTGGTAGGGATGGTGAACGCTAAAGAGGGGAATATCAATAGAAAGTAGAGTTAGTTGGTGTTCGATGAACTTTACCAAACCTTCATTTTCACCATTCCGCTCATCAGGATTCTGTTCCAACCATAAAAAATGGGCAAATGAACGGTCACCGTGCTGGCTTCTGCGGGTAATGATTTCTGGGTGAAGGGTATGGGCTTCCATAACCTTCATGGCGGCAATACGGTTGAAGAGGGTAAAGGTGAATTCTTCAACGATCTTCTCGTAGGCATCTTTGATATTACCCGTTTCCTTTTCAAAGGTGCTCAAGATATCGATAATACGCCTTAAATCATCAACAGAGGTATCTTTAACAGGCAACTGGCAATCGGAAAGTGTATTGCTTGTCAACGCATTGCTCAGGTGGTTTGTCGCCCACTGGACTGTGATGCCCATTCTACCCAGTCGGTTCCGAAATGCTTTATCTAAGAGCTGGCGAATGTACTCAACGTGTTCCGCTAATTTCATCAGTACAGTTAATTCTAATTATTGAACTCAATATCATCATTGTCGCCAGCATCAGCCAGTTTTTGTAGTTCTTGTTTCAGCCAATCCCGATATGCGCTGACTTTTAATTTTCGTGATGGCAGCTTAGTCTTAAGCGTTTTAATTGAAGGTGGCAAAGTGGGATCACCAGAGACAGGTTTATCTGGTGCCACTCTGATCAACCCCGCTTTGATTATTTCCAGATTTGTCTTCTTTCCGCTAAACAACTCAATGAAAGAGAGCATCTCGGAAAACGTAAATCGGGTTTGCTTATCCTTCACATCAAAACCAATGTTAACCTCCGAGGAAGTTCGCTGGGTTGCATATTGAAGGATACTGTTGGCTTTATAAGCAGCATCGCCATTTAACCCTTCAGGAAGCTGTTCAATCTCTTTGATGAGGGATTCAGCATCTTTCTGGAGCTGATTATACTGAGCTGCCATTTCAGCAGCAGCCTCTTGCATCAGTCTATAATATTCATCCTTGATTTTTTGGGCGGTCTGTTGAATCGAGCTAAAATTATTCAGGACATCATTGTTAAAATGCATTTCAAATTCATGGCTTGACTGAACAATGGCAACATTGGATTTGGCAGCTTTAGTCAACTCATCGTTCACTCCACCAACGAATTCCTTCCATTCCAACAGCTTGGGTAAATTATTGCGGATGAATTTTTCAACCCGTTCAATAGCCTGAATTGCATTAGAGTATGTTTCTTTTTCGGTCAAATAGGATTCAGCCCGATCTATGTAATTTGCTTCGCTCACGGCTCCCGTAAAGCCTGATAGACATTCTTTTTGTGGTTCTACGTTAGGAAACATATGGTCAAACTCCTTTGTGTTCTTCCGCATGAAATCGACCTTATCACAGACATGCTTTGCCAGTTCCCTGACAGCACCAACCAAGTCAAAATCATTTGTGTTCCAGTCGATTTTCTTTCCAGTCATGTCTTCGCACGACAAATCTTTGAGGGAGGTAACCAAGTCGTTCTTCTGAGAAGCAGAAAGCGATCTGGCAATTGCTTTGAATGAGGCTTTGCGGAACTCACGGGCAGCGGCAAATATGGTACTTACCCCATCATCACGCCATGAGAATTTTTCAGAGCCATTATATTTAGCCATGATCTTTCCAGCACGCATCAGGGCAGCAACGGTTGAAATAACGGTGCCAAAAATAAACCCAGTGGGTGGTAGTTCCAGTTCCTTTTCAAGGGTAGAACCATCCACAAAAGTGTTTCTTATCTTGTACAATATCTCTTCGACCACCTTAAGGTTGTCGGCAACAAAATTCCCTTTCGAATCAAAAAACTGAAAATCCTTGCCATTAAAGAACTGCTGCAATCTTGCTCCGTTGGCTTCTTTGATAACCGATGGTGCCACAGTGTCGCTTAACTGTGACTCAAGCCGTTTGAAATAAACATTCTGGACAACATGTCGTTGCTGTTCTTGCAGCGTGGCTTGCCAGTTATTGTCGTCCAGTTGAAATGTATTGTACAGGTAAACAGCCGTAGACTTATATAAAGACTGTTCTATCAAATCATTGAGTCGATTCTCTTTGCCATCTTTGGTGGTCGAGAAACTTCGAAGAATTTGTCCTTCGTCTGAAAGTGGATTTTTGTACTTTTCTTCTAAGTATCCAATCTTCTCGGTCTCTTCGATGAGCTTATCAATTTCCTTGAATGCACTATTATCGGGTATCAACCAGATAATATCTTTGTCGTTTTGGTGTTGTACCTTCAGTGCATCAATGTCCGTAACACGGTCATCACTAATGTTATAAACGCTTTTCAGTTTTAACTTCAGTTGTTTGAGCTGGGGAGTGGTAAGTTCATCATCATTGTCGGTAGTGATGTAAAAATCATATTGAAGACTTGTATCATTGACCCGTGCCAATGATTTGATTAATGTTGAAGATTTGTAAGCGGACACGACTTTCTTTTTCTTCATGAAGGTCTGCACCGTATAACCATTCATCTCATCCAGCAGTCGCTGTTCAATATCAGAGGTGATTCTGTAAATATTGTTTGTTTCCAATAAAACCTTTGCATCAACCAAGTTCTCAAGAGCTTTGACAATATCAGGCAGAACCTTATGAAAATCGTCTTGGTCTTTAATGAAAGATTTAACAATGTTTTGAAGTGTCGCTGGCACTAATTCAGCTTGAGAAAATAAATGAATGGTTTCCAACAATTTTCTTCCAGAAACTGATGAGCCTGTCTCCTTGAGAATTTTCTCAGCGTTGTCATATCTATTCACATGTCTTACTGGAGGTTGGGGCTGAGCCTCTTTTGTTATCTGCCAACCCGTTGCCACATCAAACAACTTATCATGTTGCATTTGATGCTTCAGAATATCGTAGGTTGTTATGATCATCCCTCTTGCAGCCACTTTATTTGAAACGTATCCCTTTGTATCAAAGAGGAAATTTTGCAAGAGGTCAAAATGGTATTTGTAAAAAGGATAATAAGTCACATAGGATTCAACCGTATCTGTTTTTGCTAACCCTGTAGCACTGAGGCTTGCGTGATCCGATATTTTCCCAGAATTTTTTTGAAAATGGTTTTTCAGTTTTTTAATGCCATCCTCGGTCTTTCCCAATAATCGGTTCTGGATGATAATATCTACCTCAGTGGCTTCCAAATGAATTTTGGTTTTGAACCTATCCGTTACCTTGGTCAGTTGAACACGGCTTACATTCGAGTTGTTGATCACGTCATCCAATTTCTCCTGTGCAATAGCTATCGTCCATGTTTTTCGTGATAAATCAGAATCCGAAAGAGCTTCGCTGAGCCCTTCTAAATCAAGCAAAGAGAATTTATTGCGGTTGATGGCTTCTGATGCTTCGTCAAATATGAACACCAGCTTTTCATCGTAAACGATCTTTGTGTAATTCATTAGTTCATCCCTGAATCGTGCCGCACTGAACTGGTCAATATCCCTGCGGATGGTGGTCATTATGTTCTCATAATCACTCTCAGAATTTCCCTGACCAATAAAGATGCCCTTTGCAGCCTTTGAGTATTCCATCAGGCGAGGTCTGATCTCAGTCCAATCCTTGCCAATTTTCTGAAAAATATAATCGTGGATATTGCCCTGTTTCTCATTGATCATCAGTTGATACAAAAAGAAACCATGCTCATTATCTGGTAAATCCAGTGATTTTAAGAAATTACGGAACAGAGTGAACGATAAACCCTTTGTGGTATCCTGTTTTGCAATATCTAAAAACACAACTCGGCATTTATATGCATCCAGCTTCAAAATAGAATTTTTTATCAGGGCTTCATCTGTTATGCCTGAAAACCGTTGCATGATCCTGTCCCTTGCTGGGGTGCCACCAATTGTCCGATTGCTGAGCATATAGCCGAGCAGTTTACCAAAATAGGACTTCCCTGAGCCATAGAATCCCGATATCCAAACACCTGTTTCTAAAATGTTGGACGTGAAGGTTGTGACGAAATCGGAATACTCTCTTGCCAATCCATCGGTGATGATGTAGCTTTCAATTTCAGATTGAATTGCTACCTCGGAAACATCCTCAAGGTCAATGACATTTTTTATATCCTCAGATAGGTCAATTGTCAGAATATCTTTTATCAGCATAGCCATACTATTTGCTTAGTCAATAATCATGCATCTGTATTTCGAAGCGGGTCTTTTGCCCAAAAACATCAGGCTTTCCTTCTCTGTAATTGCTGGGTAAAGGATGATTAGTGGCAACGAGGCTCGCATGATCAATTCGCTTTCCATGATATGAATGTTATCTATATCGCTACCGTAAAGGGCACCTGTGTGGATGACCACGGGTATTTTATTCTCGTTCAAACTATCTGTAATGCTCTCAATGATCAGGTTAAACAAATCTGAACCCTGCTCTCCATCTGGTATTTTAAAAATTTGGTTGACAGATGATTTTAAATGTTTGAATTTTTCTTCGATCTCGGCAATGTTAGTTTCGACAAACCTGTTCAAAATTGCATTGATATCGATTACTCTATAAATATCCTCCGTCATAAGTTTTTCGATAGCCTGAATATACTCCAACTCCCGATTAGGTTCACAGACAATCAAAATAGAGTTGCCGCCATTGGCATTCAAACGAATCTCGGATCGTCTGTCCGATTCGACAATACGCTTTGTTTCAAGGATGATCTGTTCTGGGTTACGTAAGGGCATCATAGATTTCGTTGTATGGTATGGTTGGCTCAATTTTCAACTTGTCGCCTGAATACTTTATATCAATAAATTTTGTAAACTTTTTTTGCATGATCCGCTCGATCAAGACCTGTCTCTCCAAGAAAGAATATTTTAACCATTCGCTGTCCAGCAGATTGGGTTTTGTCTCCACCATGAGTAACCAGTATATGAAAATCATTAGCATTTGATCATTCAAATACGGATGAAGGATTGTCTTGGACTGTCCACCCTCCATCAACCCAAACTTTTTAAGAAGTGTCAGGTATTTTGATCCTGTGAGATTGATGGTCTTGTCTGACCAATTTTGAAGCGAGGTTTCAGTTTCCCGCAATTCTATAAGACATGCCACTGCTTCCTTTGGTCTGATGGTGATCCTTCCACTATAATATGCTGGGAAAAATAGTTTTTCATTCAGGTAATACAATAATTCATTGTTGACCGATGCATTCCAGAATAGAGAAACAAGACTATTTCTGGAAATAGCCCCAGCGTCCAATATGGATTTAACCAATGTTCCTGATTCGATGCTCCTGAACTGAAGAAGGGTTCTTCGAATTGCCCGTTCAAACCGTTTAACCGCTTTTTCAGTCGAAATAGCCGTATATGAATGATGTCCACCTCCATGATCCAGCGATTTGACGCTCTGACTGACGAAGAGTTTTATCAGATTGAAGTCTGGTAAACCGCCTAATATGTTGATGTCGGAGTTGATATTCATTTGAACCATATAGGAATTAATACCAAAGGTAGAAAAGAAAAGGAATAACAAGAAAATGGAATGGAATTAGACTATTATTTAGAAAGAATCCATCGTGACGATGTAGATTGTTTTCAAGGTTTTATTGAACCCCCAATCGAAGATTATTTCATTCAGGTAATTAAAACGGTCAAAATGGACTGGCAGATGATGTGTGCTAACTTCTTAATGAAAATGATGTTTATTGCTTATAGCTGCTTGGCTGATTTGCTTTTTTGACTCTATCAGCATAGTGCTTTCGTCCAGTAATTTGATTTGTTGATAATTTAGGATTTTCTTTATCCCTAAACTCTTTTGAAACTCTAAGTGTATTATTTCCAGTATCTATACCTGTGATTACTGATCTTTTGGTTCTTTGTGACGTTTTTTTTCGATTAATTTTTAGACCATTAGCAGAAATAATCTTTATTAAATCAGGTTTAATGGATTCAAACGGGTTCTTAGAAGAAAAAGTAAGATCATCTACCCAACGTGTATAAACAATGTTTTTACCCTCAATCAATTTTAAAATCTCAAAATCAACTTTTGCAAAGACCAGATTAGCGAGATGGGTGCTGGTTGGAGCTCCTTGGGGAAGAGATTTTTTTCTGAAGATTAACTCTCCATCAACGGTTGTCAACTGAGATAAAATTCTGGCAATAACCCTTGAAAATCCATGATCCATAAACATTTGGAAGACCATATCTTCAGATACAGAAGGAAAGAATTTTGACAAATCAGTTTGAAATCTATATTTGTTTCCCTTGTGGACACGAGCATTTGAAATAGTGTCCTGTCCCTTTACACCACCCTTGACACAAGAAGGTAAAGGAAGTTTAACAAGAATAGTGTCTTTGATTTTGTTTTGAATATCTCGTAATTTCCCCTTGCTGGGTTTTAAAATCCGTTTCTGGATGACACCATTTTTTACTTTTGGAGCACCAGATGAGTCAATTTTGGTTTTTGAAAAGGAATAATAATATTTTTCGATACTATTAACGACATCCTTCAGTTCCTCGAAGGAATATCCTAAATAGTTAAATTGAAGATCACGTTTTGATTTTATCAAGGGGTTAAGAGAATATCAGTAATTAGAGTTTTTACTGATTTGTTAATCACTTTGAAAGACTCAACTTTTGTTTCATCTATATCGCTTTCGTTCATCGAAAGAAAAAAAATGACTGGAAGAGGAACGTCCAGATTCTTGCTTATAATTTTAACAGTAGAAATATTAGGTTCCTTCTTGTTGCTTTCAATTTGTGAAAGGTAAGATTGAGTAATATTACATTTATTCGCAAACTCTATTTGGGTAAAACCCTTGCGATTTCTAATGGTGCGTATTGTGTTTCCTAAATCCATGTTGTCTCGGTTAAAAGAAAATTTAAAAGTGGGTCGATCATACTAATTGCTTCATAATTCCATTGAGTTCATTTTGGTACTTCTGAAGAATTTCAAGATTTGCATAAAACCTAAAAAGATTATTTGCTATCTCTTCAACTTTCTTCTTTTTCTCAAAAGGGTCAGCGAGGATTTTCAGCTCTCTTAACGCTTGAATCGTTGCTTCCAACAATTCTACGTCTTCAATCGACAAAGAACAACGGTTCTTTGCTAACGTCACCTCAAGTCTATGCTCAAGGTCATTGATTGTAATAGTCTTCATGACTTTAAAATTAAGTTAAACATAAGTGAATTACACAGGAAACTCCTGTCCATCCAGCTTGGATTTCTGTGTCTCGTTGTTCCGACCACTTTTAAAATTCCTGTCCATCCAAGTTCAATCCGAATGTGACTGACAATGATGAACCATGGGAAATAGAAGCGATAATCAGCTTGTCACCCCACAATGATGGCTTACGCCACTGTGTAATTTTAAACACCTAATAATCAGAACCCAATAGCTGGTAATGTTTAACCAATTACAATCACGTTTTCAAAGAACTAATTGAATGCAAATGTACGAATATTTACTCCCAGTTATAAATGAATGGTAGAATCTTTTAAGCAAGTTATTAACAATCCAGTGTGGACAAGCATATTTAAGTAGATAACAAAATACTCTATATAACTGGTAACAACAAGGGAATTTAAATAATTGTCTTTCTTGCCTTTTTATTGATTGTCATATATTTGCAACCAAACCCGTTTATCAAACTCAACAATATGTATATCTCCAACATGACCCACTTACTCGATGAAAAAGGGAACATACCAAAGGAAATGACCAAGAAAGGCAGGGAAATGGCAAGTTTTCTTGCCCTTATAATCGATTCCGCCACAAAGGTATATCCACCCACAGAGAAATATAGCCAGATTAGATGCCTTAAGAAGAAATGCACTGGCTTGATTGAAATTGATGTGGACACGAAGAATGAGTTCATCCATTGGAAGTGCAACAAGTGCGCTGAAGAAGGAAGGATCAGTGATTGGCAGAAAACGAAATGGGATAACAGGTAAATCTATTAGCCCCATAGTTCACTTCTAAACAACGATCCCTTCCGACACATATCTTTAGCTTATTAGAAGGAGATCAGTTCTTAAAACGCTTTAGAATTGAACCAAATGTGACAACAGGAAATACATTCCCATCCTAATTTTCAGATATGTAGCTTGATAATTCAATTTGCCTTTTTCTTGTAAGGATTGTTAACAAATGAGCTTCCTTAAATTCTAAAAACTCACGAAAAATATCCCAATGTTCAGAAAATTCATCAGAATCTAAGTAAAACCGTGTTATCTTCTTTACAGGAAACCATTTATCCTCAATTGGGTGTTTTGTTATACCAAAATTACACATGTGCTTGCAATCAGGATACTTTTCCTTGAGATGACCTAATGAGTGTGAAATGCGGCAATTTCCAGCAGTAAAAAAGACAACATGTTTAAGACCTTCATTATATAACCCATAAGCCCCATATAAATATCCAAAAATCCTAAATCCATTAAACTCTGTTAACTCAATAAGACTTTTAAAGAATTTATTCTTATTATTTGCCGTTGGCTCAGCAAAATATTGCATAAGACTGAGTTTCATTTCCTCAATATTTTTCTTGATTTCAAGTTTGGAAAAAACTTCAATTGTAAACTCCTGTAGATTTATAATAGAATACCGTTCAATGAATTTTTGAAGAACTACTTTTTTAAATTCTTCAAAATCAATATGCTCACCAACCCGAAGTCTCATATCAAATATTTCATAGAAAGGATGGTCTTGTAAAGGCACAATATTTTTTGCATATACCTGTATTTTCCCACCAGCCTTACAAATATGTGCAATCATTGCTTCATCTCTTTGTGACATCACAACTTTTGGGCTAAATGTCGAATCTTCTTTTATAGTTTCCATAATCAGATAATTGAATCAAGAATAATTTGTAAAAATAATGATTATGACAAGAATGGACATTTTTGGGGAAAAATTTAATAGAATGCAAAAAATGATTCTCAAAATTTTATATATACTGTTATGTGCCAAAAAACAAGTTTAACTATGGAAAAACACGGAAGAATCTATAAAGGTTTTTATATTGCGCCCGAACAGTGGCTACAGCTTAGGATTATGTCAGCTATACAGAAAGAGAACGTGAGTGTGACCTTGAGAAGGATCATAAAGGAATTTCTGGATCGAAATCAAGATCAAATTAAGGGAGGGATTGAAAAAAATGTCAATATTTGCATTGAATCCGACCCTACAAAAACAAAATTATTAGGTTATGAAAAACATTAAACCGAGTAAGGATGATTTACATTTTAAGAATATGCCATGGGATTACATGGTATTTAGAAGGTTTGAATCCTTTGGATCAGAGCATTGTTCAAAGGTGTATGATCTCTCAAAAGGGAAAATGAATGAATTTCTTGAGGATTTTTTCGAGCAGCGAAAGTCGAAGAAAGAAAATCCCGTTTTTACATTCAATTACTTCTATGAAGTTGCCACTACCAGAAAGGATGTTGATGTCGAAGTTCCTATTTGTCATTTTATTGATATAGATTTCAAGAAGGTTGTTAATAAAAAAGAAGTTGTTGATATCAACAAAGTAAATCAATTCAAAATTGATCAGGGGTTTAAGGAAGCAGATGACTTTGAGATGGTAAAGAATATGTTCTTGGACAAGCTCCATGGAGATAGAGCTATTTTCGTTGCGACCAAATCATCAGGAATAGGATTACGAATAATTATGTCGGTTTGTGGAGGATTTTGGTATTCGGATAAAAAACGAAGTGGGTTTGAATTTCCCCCTTTTCTTGATCCAGAAAAAGACGCTGTAACCCAAAACAAAATAATACACACTTCAAATTGTTACTATGCCATGAAATATTTGGTAAAGTACGGATTAAAAATGGGTTCTTATATTGATCCGTCCTCATTCAACAACATGGTTCAAGTCTCTTTTTCGTGTCGAAAGGATAGTCATACTTATATCAATAGAGAACCAGTCGCATTAGTGAATATCATAGATGAAGAGAATTATTCTGAAGCCGTTAATAACCGAATTGATTTACAAATAACGGATGAACAGAGTGAGTTTAACCAAAAGGATAACATCGAGTATTTTAATGAAATAAAAGACGAATATATTGAAGGATTAATTGAACCGCTTATCCAGCGTTATAATTATCCTTTTCTGCTTGTAATTAAAAGTTTGAATATCGATGGACGAAAACACTTCTACCAAATATTTACCAGAAAATACAGAGGAGACTCTGTTCAGATAGGTTCATTTGAGAAATTCAATTCGTACCTAAATAAATTAGATGGCAAATATTACTTGTCATTAAGAAATTTCCTTTATAATCTTGGTTTTATTCTTAAAGAAAGAAAGTGTGACGTTTTCGGTTATCCCTATGATGAAGTAATAGAGTACGAAGAACACATTAGTGAAGTAGGAGGTAGGATAAGATCGATACTAACGGATAAAGAGAAGAATAAACGAGTTATTATAAATGCCCCTGCTGGAGCTGGGAAGACAACTTTTCTCTTTAAATATTTGAAAAGTAAATATGAAGAAGGAAAGCGAGTCTGCATTGCGGCCCCAAAACGTCCAATATTAAATCAATGCTTTGAAAAATGGGGGAATGAGGTGAATTTTATAAGGAACTACACAAATGAAAAAAGTCAAAGATTAAACCAACAGGATAAAGCAAGAATCCCTGACCGTCAAAACTATTTCTATTTAAGCACTTTAAATTCTTTACGTCTGATCGAGGAGGAAATCGATATTCTTGTAATTGATGAAGTTCATGACCTTGTTGATCTTGCACAACTTCATGGGGATAAGCAAATAGCATGGGATAAAGTCGATAAAACTGGATCAGTCATACTGGTAAGTGCGACTCCTGAGAAATTTCTGATTGGCGGTACTGAAAAATACTACTATTTGAACTTTATTCCCAAGAATTATGTAAAGCCTAAAGCAAGAATTCTGTTTAGTCATATTACTTTGAATGTAGTCATTGGCGAACTTAAGAACAATGATGAGGCTATTTTGATCTATTATAATGACATCAAAAAAGGCAAGCAAATAAAAGAGTTATTAACAACCCTTGGTATTGAAGATGTTTATTTAATTAATTCTGAAACTAAGGGGAGTCCTGTTTTCCAGAGGCTTCTAAAGGAAGAAATATTAACGGCTGGCAAGTATATTTGCACAGACCTCGTCAACGAAGGGATCAATATATTGAATAAGGATTGGGATAAACTTATCATGGTAGATAATTACACTTCAGATTTTTTTGGCATGTATCAAATGGTAAACCGTTTTAGACATGCAGAAGGTCTTCAGGTACTTATTCTTTGTAATCCCATACATATGGATAAGAAAGAACCGATTGATCATCTTCAACCTTATAAAGTCGGAAAATACTTGGATGATCTTTATAGTAAAGAAAAAAATTATTGTGCTGATGTTATAAAGGCAATCGAAGAAGAACGTTATGTAAAGGAGAGAATAGACCAAATTTTAGGAGAAAAGTTTGTATATCTTGATTCTGATGATAAGTATAAAATAAACAAGAATCAACTTAAGGCGAATATCTATAGGACAAATTTTTATGACAAAATGAGAAGGAACAGATTGTTATATCTCCAGTATCTTCATCATTTCTTTGATTTCAATATGAACTACTATAATGGTAGTATAACGCCATATAAATTTGAAGAGGACAATCTTTTTCAACAGTATGAAACAGAGATAACCGAATATTTTGATACAAGTGAATCTTATTTCTATAATACATACATTTCAAACGGGCTGTTTGATGAGGAAAACAAAGAGTATGCTGACCTTTTAGTTAATATTAAAGAGAAACAAGCGGAATATAGGAAGTACTATAATAGAATTGTCAAATGCCGAGAACTTAGTCTTGACCAAAGCAAGATTTATCTTTCAGACGAGAGTTGGCAGAAGGAGGTTGGACTGATTGGGATTCAAATGGTTGAGGACAGTCCTGACACCGTTCAAAAGGTTGATTATCATATTCTCCAGATAAAAAAAGAAGTTGAAAATGCTTTTAAAATAACGGAACAAAACGGATGGGCTGCTACGGAAGACATCTTCAGTAACCTAAGTGATGAAACAAAAAAGTATTTTAAAGGATCACACCTTAGCCTTGGAAAGAAAATCCCCTATCTCTTTAGAAAATGGAAAAGCGATAGAAGACAGATAAAAAAGAGGAAATGTGCTGGCTGGAGACAGGATTGAAGAAGAAATATTTTATTAATAGAAAGACAGGATCATGTAACACTAATTCAATCACATACAACATTTTTCATTTTTAGCTTTCACCCAATATCTCCCCCTTCACATTCGCAATTTTTCATCTTACACCACACCAGACAAAGATGTTATTTATCCCATTCGACATCCCATCTTGGATAAGTAAATTTAATAAAGATAATCGATTATAAACACTGGGATTCTTTGCCATCAGTCTCATTTGACCAACTCTGATAGGGACAAATGGGCAAATTTATAAACATAAGGATTATTCCAATATATGGGTATTTTAGAATCTTCCATATTTCCAGTTGTCGTTATTTTCCTCTATCCTTATATTTTACACTACCCCCT
Organism: uncultured Bacteroidales bacterium; assembly: GCA_903929315.1. Lineage (GTDB taxonomy): Bacteria > Bacteroidota > Bacteroidia > Bacteroidales > FEN-979 > CAIYUC01. Next base: position 3,395 of record CAIYUC010000046.1, on the reverse strand, counting down.
GCTCCTTATAACATGACTTCTTTGTAAAGATGGCGAAGTGATTTCGAGTTATTTGCAAAAAAAATCAAATAAATGGGAATGTCATTTTTAAGGAACGGTTTGGCTGGTTTAAAAATGAAGACTTTCCATTCTCAAAAATCGAAAATTTTTTTATAAATTTCACAGACCCCCTTCCGAAATTCAGCAACAACTTAACTACGAAGTTCTCCTTTTGGGAACTTTAATAGATGAAAATGTTGCTTTAAGAGTTTGATTAGGTTTTGGTTGCGACCATGCTAAATATTGTAAGAATTTATTACCAATTGAGGGATTTACCCAGCCCATGATGTTACTAAGGGTATCAACATTATTATTTACGCATGTAAAAATGAAGAATTGTCTTGAACTTTTCATTGTCATCAGCTCATATTTGGGAGAAGTTTGCAAGTTTCTGATTACCCCGTACATTTTTATTGTTCTCGTTGGGGTATTGAGATAAAGTAGTTTGAAAAGTTGGTGTAAATTCTTGTTTAACTTATTTATTGGAACCCTTTTCATTCTTCCTTGCCTTGGACTTTCTTTTAATAGCGTAGTTATAAAATGCTTTGAAAGAGGTATTAATGGGATAGTTCTCCCTGTTTTATCATAACGACTAAAGGGAATCCAAATGAACGCACCCCTATTTCTGATCTTTTTTAAATTATCTTGTGTTAGCGTGGTAATCTCCCCGTAATTCAAACCTGTGGTTGCCCCTATGACATAATAATCCCTTGCCAGAGCCAAAGAGGGACTCCATTCCTTTTTTGGAATGTTTGATTCAGCATGTACAATTTTCTCAAATTCCGCCATGCTGGGAATGATTATAGGATTGCGTTTAAGTGTGCGTAAATTCAGACCTGAGACTCGAAAGACACTACTTTTTTCAGGGTGTACTTCTTTGAGGAAAGATTTGAAACAGGTTATCCTCTTAATTATTGAAGAATTTTGTATCGGTGGATTTTTGGAAGTCCAATACCTGTACAAATCTTCGAAGAAGTGATCGTTTAAATCCTCAAATTGGATAATACGGTTATTAAAGGCAGCTCTAATATCCTTGAGAGTGGTCACATATATACCAATATGACGAACTGTGTTCTTCTTTTTTCCTATCCATTTGGCAAATTCGGTGAGAACATCAGACTTGGATGGATTAATTATTGATTTCTTTGCCATAAATACCGTTTTAGAACGATAAAGGTAGAATTCATTTTAATTCATTGAATGTTGATCCATCTTATTATTTGTTTTCATTAATTTCTACTGGCTTTATGGTTAAGGTCGAAACATCCAAATCTGGGAATGAATCTTTGGGTTTAATGATATTTTCAAACAATTGCCTCATTTGCTTGGCTTGCTCATGCCCTTTATGGATGTATTTGACAACATCCCCTAATCCCTGATGGGTAGACCAGTCAAGAGTGGTGCCAAGACTTACCACTTTACTGTTTACACATTTTGAAATGAAAAAGGCTCGACTATCATGCATCGACATGGCAGCCCATTTCTCTGTATCGACAGGTACGGCAATTGCCCCCCGTTTTACCAAGACTTTTTCAATGGAGTTGAACTTCAATTCCTTGAAGAGCTTGTGCAAGTTCTGATTTACCTTCCAGTTACTCATGTATTTGACACGATACTTGTTACGACTTTTATTGAACAGCTTTTCGACAAAGGGTCTTGATATGTCGTTAAGTGGAATCGTAACGTCAGGAACTTCCGTTTTTCTGGAAAAGGTTTTTATGTATCCCTGTTGGTCTTTCTCGTCATAAAAGATGTCCGACTTTGACAGCGATGAAATTGTTCCATACCGTAGACTGGTGGAGCACCCGATTACAAAATAATCTCTGGCGGTATCCATATCATTCGTCCACTTTTCTTTCTCGACATAGTTCTCCGTATTAACGATCTTTTCGAATTCCTCATCGGTTGGGATAATAACTGGATGCCTTTTAATGTTCTTTAAGCCTGTTTTGAACTCTTCATAGTATTTGTATTTGTTCTTTGGTTCATGGCGAAGAAAAATCCTAAGGCAAGTCGTTCTTTTATTGATTGTTGAATTCTGAAGATTTTTCTTTGGCGATGTCCAGTAAGCCAATAATTTTTCAAAGAAATCCTGATCCAAATCTTTAAAATACAATGGACGTTGATACAACAACTCGATATCAGTCAATACAGTCCTGTATATTTTAACGTCTGCGACCTTGTCTTTTTTCACTTGAATGTTTGCCTTTTCATTCCCTTCTATCCACCTTTTAAAAACGGCTTTGACTTCGTAGGATGAATCCTCTTGTTGTTTAGGTTTTAAAAACTGGTCTCTGACGTAATACACATCGGGATCAGCATCATCATGTTCATGCATGTAATCCCGAATGATCTTTCTTACCTTCTCACGCTGTTCAAATAGTTTATCGTTGCTCTCATCGACTGATTTTCCTTTCCCCTTGATCATAGGATTGGAATCAGGGTCGAACAGGTTTTTTTTCGTTTTAACGCCCGTATCAAGGAACACTTTCTTCTTTTTATGGATACAGTAAATTTGTACCTGATAGAAATGATCCTTATCTTCGTAATCGCTTAGCCTAAACTTCACTTTCATTTTTATAGCACTTTTATGGAACCAAAGTAGTCATTTTTAGCTTTCAAATCATAAAAACAAAAAAATATTTTCATTTATTAATAAGCTATATATCAATAATATAAATCAAAAAATAGTAATGATACGAAACTCAGGTGGCTCATGTGATATCAGGTGAGTTAATCCAGTCGATGCCACAGGACAAATAGCGAAGTAGTGAAATGGCGAAATAGCGAAAACTGTTTTGCCATTTTGCATTTTACATTTTGCCATTTGACACCGGGCAAGTTTTAATACGGAACGACCCGGAACTATTCAGGTAAATGAGGATTTTGGAAAAGGGTGATTGGGAACTATTCAGAACTATAAAGTTTGAACCTGTATTTTGTGATGAATGTCACTTAACTTCTAAACGAGATATATCTGAGTTATTTTCGATTAGCCCATTTGGTTTTCTGCCAGCCACTGATCCTTCCTCCTTCGTTGCATTTAGTTCGACCTATTCAGCTAAATAACCACCGTCTATTTCTAATTTAGTACCTGTTATAAATGAACTATCATCACAGGCGAGGAAAATAAAGCCACTTGCAACTTCTTCCGAATTGCCCATACGTTTCATCGGGTGCAAATCAACTATATGTTGCTTAATATCTGGATGGTCGCTGATACCTGCTTGAGTGAGCATAGGGGTTTCAATAAATCCAGGACAAATTGCATTGATTCTTATTCCTTGAATAGCATACTCCAGTGCTGCTGTTTGGGTAAGCCCTAATACGCCATGTTTTGCTGCGACATAATGTGA
>CAIYUC010000045.1 GCA_903929315.1 uncultured Bacteroidales bacterium | reverse complement strand
TTTTCTCGCAGATTTCCGCAGATTAATCGCAGATTTTCGCAGAATGTTGAAAACAAGAGTTTTAACTTTGCGTGACTCTGCGTTTAACTCAGCGAAACTCAGCGAGAAACATTAACTTTCCAACTTATTAGACAACCCCACAGGGGTTGAGGTGCTTAGATTACAATTCCTCATATTCAGTCCTGGCGATCACTTCATCCTGGATCTGCTTGCCCAGTTCAACCCAGTACTGGGTAAAACCAGCAACCCTGACCAGAAGGCTACGGTACTTATCAGGTTCGGCCTGAGCTTCCTTTAGCATCCTTGAATCAACAATATTAAACTGCACATGAAATCCTCCTTTTCGCAAATAACCCCGGATCAGATCAAGGAACTTGCGCGAACCTTCTCTTCCTTTGACCACTGAAGGATGGATTTTCATATTCATTTGAGAATTTTGTGAAAGGGAATGATTCCAGCAGGTTGCAGAATTGAAGAGGGCATAAGGTCCATTCTTGTCAGTCCCGGGGTAAGCCGACATGGATCCATCTGCAAAGGTTGTACCGCTGAGACGACCATCGGGTGTGGCAAGTGTTACCGCACCCATTGGGCCGTGCGTTGAAACGGATATCTGACAGGCATACAAAGGTTGGTCATACAATGACCTGAATTCGCTTCCCATCTTGCAGAACCAGTTTTCCCAGTCCTTCATGATATCGTCAACAGAGGCAATGTCATTCCCGAATTTTGGTGCTTCCACACTCATTTTGTAAATCCTCTTCCATTTGTGATTTTCATCGTTAGGAATCTGGTCGAACAACGAATAAGAGCCGGTTTCCTGGGCTGTTTTAAAGCCAAAGTTTGCTTTTATAGCTTCCCTGTATTCATCCAAAGAAAAGAAATGCTGATCGAATATATTCATTTTAAGTGAAGCCAGTGAATTGACAAGGTTTACCGTGCCGGTGGTCTCGATATTGAATGTGCTGTTATACCTGCTTCCCAATTGTCCGATGTCTTTTCCTTTCTTCAGACAGTCTGGTTTCAGCAGTGAATTGACCACGGATGGCGCGATTTTTCTCCAGGCATCATGCTGAATATTGTTGGTCAGGGTCAACACCTGCACTGCCCTGTGGAAATACAATTTAAAAGTATCCCACAATTCATCGTAAGAATCGAGTTTACGCCCATGAGGGGGAAATATTCTTTCCCCGGTACGCATGTCAAATCCATCAAAAAGTACTGCTTCCAGGATTTTCGGAAGGGAGAGAAAATGAACACCTACGCTGGTAGCCGGTGCTGAACCGCCCGGTATCCAATGAAGTTCACCATCCAGTTCAAGAGGCATCCAGCTTCCGGGTGAAGATTCGAGACATCCGCCAATTGACCATGCACGTGCTTCTTCCAGATTCATACCTTCATGGCCATAATTCCCCAGAATGAATTCCATCCCGACCTGGTTATTCACCCAGGCAGGATAGCCGGTGCCGATCTTGGTACATTCAATACCTTTCATCAGGAATTCCTGGGGAAGTTTTTCGTCATATAATATGGAGAGGGTTGGCTGGGGCGTATCACAACGAATGCCGGCTTCGAGGATCAGCATTTCCAGTTCGTTTGCCGCTGTTGAACCATCTTTTGTCAATCCGCCCAAGCAAAGGTTATTAAATGTATTACCGGATAAAACCCCACCGACAACACCCATGGATGCAAAGCAATCGATCTCGGTGAATTTCATCCGCATGCACTCAAGAAGCTCAAGGGTCTTATCTTTATCGATCACGCCTTTTTCCATATCTCTTTTCCAGTATGGAAAGAGGACCTGGCCGACTCTCCCGGGAGATAATCCGGAAATAGCATCTTCATTGAGCACTGCGAGATGGAAGATCCAGATCAGCTGGAGGGCATCATGAAATGTCCTGGGCGGTTTTGATGAGAGCCACACCAGCCTGTCGGCTATTTCAAGGTATTCCTGTTTTTGCTTGTCATTCTTTTCGACCGATGCAAGAAATTCCGCTTCTTCAGCATAATTAAGGATCCATTTCCGGATCCCTTCGAGAACCGAACTGCAGGACTTGTAAAAATAGATTCTGTCCATATCCGGGTAACCTGCCGATTCAGCAATCCCATCCTCACAAATCCGCATCAAACCTTCGATACCATATTGCAAAGGGTAAAAGTAATTGATCACTTCCCGGCCCTGGGGTAAGGTATAACCCGAATCGAACATGCAGATCACGGAGCGCATTATGGCTTCTTTTTCTTTATAGCCGGGAACCAACTGTTCATATTTGTGACCGATATCATCGACCGAACGATCTTTCCACTTTTTAGCAACTTCAATAAGGATGGGCATTTCCTCAATTCTAATACCGAATTTCCCGGCAATTGAGATGACATTCCCCGAACTTTTGGTAACATTCCCACCTCCTTTGCCCATGGTGGTAACAGTATCTGCTGTCAACTTCCCTGAATCAAGCGCTTCCTGATACATCGTATCCTCTGATGCCAAAAAAAACGTCTCCGAGAGCCAGGGCATCGGGTAAGAACCTCTGTAATATGCCGATTTTCCCATAACGAGCAACTCTCCGGGATAGATAACTGGTGAAAGGTGTTCAAACCCGGCTTTCAGCGCTTCTCCCCGGCGCACGAAGGGGATTTCTCCTTCAAGTTCTTCCCAGCGACGGGTATACCAATATGGAAACTCCATTGAAACAGATGACTTCGCGTCAAAATACAATTCCCTTGCTGCATTGGCGCGGGAAGAAGGTTGTGGTTTTGCTTCGCGCTGTTCGATATTCCCTGAAGGTTTCTGACCGTGGTAGTTGACAGTTTCGGTAGAAGATGTTTGAGAATCCGGCATATGATCCTATAATGAATCAACAAATATAAACAAAATTAGATAGATCAATCTAATTTATGATTTACGATTGTTCAAAAAAAATCAATCGTAAATCGTACCTCGTAAATATGCTAGTCAAACTGATCAGAGTTTGCATTCGGGTTGAAATTATATTACCCTATTGGCGCGCGTCTCTGACGCGTGCCTGGGTAGACGCGTGCCCATGTGGGTGTGCGCCAATGTGGAACTGTTTTTGCATTAAGAGAGTGGCACGCGTCAGAGACGCGCGCCAATATTGTCAGAGACGCACGCCAATATTGTCAGAGGCCCGCGCCTGTGTGGTTTGACCGAAAATCAATGGATAACTTGTTATTGTCGTAATCCGTAATCCGTAATTGTTTTTGTCTTACACGGACTGAGTTTGCTATCATGTATATGCCAATTTATTTCAGTTATAGGTTGGATCAGCAGGGAAGTTTGACCAAATGGCATATTCTTTTCCCATATGCCGAAGATAATTGCTCCAGAGTTTTTCCGGGTGTTTATTTATCACTTCCCGCACATTGGTATGTGAAAGAACCCACGATTTTTCGCCTATCTCCTGGTCCAACTGATTCGGATTCCATCCTGCGTAACCGGCAAAGAACCTGATCTCATTTTCGTCAATCTGGTGAAGGTCCATCATTTCTTTGATCTTTCCGATGTCGCCTCCCCAATAGAGACCATCCATAATTTTAAGACTTTCTTCTATGTTTTCTTTTGTATGAATGAAAAAAATGTTGTCAGTCTTTACCGGCCCTCCAAGAAACAGGGGGGCATTAAATTCAGGAAAATCTTTGAGAACATCATTTAACCTTGTTTCAATAGGTTTGTTGATAATGATCCCGAAAGTACCCTCTTTATTATGTTCGGCAAGCAAAACTACTGATTGCTTGAAATAGAAATCACGAAGCGACGGCTCGGAAATCAAAATAATACCTTCTTTCGGTTTTATAATTGTGTTATTCATTTTAATCTTCAATGTAGTAACTTTGCCTGGTCGAGCAAAAATAATACCAATTCATGCTGAAATCAAATTACCAGCAAAAATTTCTTGAACTCCGGGCAAAATTTCCTTATTTTGTTTTCGAAGGATATGATTTTCAATACACTTCACAAGGTCTGGAAGTACAATATTCTTTTAATCTGTCAGATCAGTACTTTTTCAAGCCTACCCTGAAAATCCCAAAGAAGTCTTTTTTTATTGAGGAACATTTATCCGGGAAAATTCTTGATAATATCATTTTCCAGATCGGGATGATAGAGCTGATAAGCTACTGGAAATGTGCCTGTTCTCCAAGTATCATTATTAAAAACAAACATCTGTCAGAGGAACAGATTCAATGGTGGAGGAAATTGTACTTCAATGGATTGGGGGAGTTCTTTTATTTAAATAGTATCATTATTGAGCAGAAAGACTTTGTTGATATTGTGACTGGTCCAGGAAAGGATCTGGATGTCTTTTATGTTTCTGCCAGGGATGCTTCGGTAATTCCTGTAGGAGGCGGGAAGGATTCTATTGTGACGCTTGAATTGCTTGGCGATGCACCCGGGACAAGACCTTTCATTCTAAACCCACGGGGTGCTACACTGGAAACCATTCGTGAGAAAGGCTTTTCAGGCGATCAAATTATAGAAGCCTATCGAACGATAGATACGGCATTGATTGATTTAAATGCAAAGGGATTTTTAAATGGACATACCCCATTTTCTGCATTACTGGCGTTTGTTTCCGTCCTTGCTGCAATATTGTCAGGAAGAAAATATGTCGTTCTGTCAAATGAGTCCAGCGCAAATGAGCCAACCGTCAAGGGAAGTAATATTAATCATCAATATTCGAAATCTGTGGAATTCGAAACCGATTTCAGGAATTACTTACGAAAATATGTGACTCCTGATATCGACTATTTCAGTTTTCTCAGACCATTGAATGAATTGCAAATTGCACGGTTATTTTCAGATATTCCACGTTATTTCAAGGTCTTTAAAAGTTGTAACGCGGGCAGTAAAACAGATACCTGGTGCAGCAAATGTTCAAAATGCCTTTTTACCTATATCATCTTATCACCTTTCCTGAGTCAGCAAACATTATGGGACATCTTTGGTCATGACCTCATTAATGACATCACACTCCGGCCTATTTTCGATGATCTGACGGGTAGTACGGAAACAAAACCCTTTGATTGTACGGGAACCACAAAGGAGATAAACATTGCTTTATGCCAAACGATAAAAAACCTGGGAGATGATGATCTGCCGGTGCTTTTGAAATATTACAAAACATCTCCATTATTTGCAAACTATTATTCCAGCACAATAGATGAGCAATTAAAGCTTTTTAATAAGAACCATTTTCTTCCTCCGTCATTCGAAAAAATTCTTAAATCCGGTCTTCATGATTGATCTCATCACGAAAAAACTGTCGGGTAAAAAAGTGGTCCTGCTGGGTTTCGGTAGAGAAGGTCAGTCCAGTTTCAAGGTTATCCGGAAAGCTCTGCCATCAAAGCCACTTATAATAGCCGATAAGGATGCATCAATCCGTCTTCATCCGCTGGTTTCCAATGATCCGTTCGTTGAGTTCAGAACGGGTGAAAATTATTTGGAAAACCTGAATGAATACGATCTGATCATTAAATCTCCCGGTATTGCATTGCATCGGCTGTCGTATCAGATACCTTCATATAAAATAACTTCTCAAACAGATCTGTTTCTCCAGCAATATTCCAGCCAGGTGATTGGAATTACCGGGACTAAAGGTAAAAGTACTTCTGCAAGTCTGATTTATCATATTCTGAAGCTTTCCCCGCAGGATTTGGTCCTGTTGGGGAATATAGGACGTCCATCGTTTAATTGCCTTGATGATTTAACAGATTCGACGGTTATCGTATTTGAATTGTCCTCTCATCAATTGGAATATCTGACAAAAGCGCCCCATATCTCGGTTCTGCTGAATATTTACCAGGAGCATCTTGATGCCTACGATTCTTACCGGGATTATCAACTTGCCAAGATGAATATCGCAAAATACCAGGAAAAGGGAGATTTCTTTATCTACAATGCGGATAACCCAATCATTGCGGAACATCTTGGTGTATTGGACCTTCAGAGATCATACAAGGAATTTTCGTTCAAAAAGAAAGTTGATAATGGTTGTTTCATCACAAATGACCATATCGTTTATTCCGAAGATGGGAAAGAAGAAAATGTTTATGATCTCCGGTTGAAAAGGAAATTGAAAGGTGATCATAATGTCATGAATATCATGGCAGTGATCAATGTTTGTAAAACATTGAGAGTTCCTAATGATTTAATAGTTGAGGGTATTTCCACTTTCAGAGGGCTTGAACATCGCCTTGAATTTGTGGGACAATTCAGGGGAATCGATTTCTATAATGATTCCATCGCAACTATCCCTGAAGCTTCGATAGAGGCAGTCAAATCGTTACAGAATGTTGATACGATCATCCTGGGTGGGTTTGACCGGGGGATTGATTATTCGGGAATAGCGCGGTTTTTAGGTACATCAAATATCAGAAATTTTATTTTTATGGGAGAAGCAGGGAAAAGGATGAAAGTTGAAATTGAGAAAGTGGCATCACCTTCACAAAATCTTTTTTTGATCAATAAATTTGATGAATTTCTTGAGCCGGCTTTGAAATATACAAAAGCAGGCGAAGTTTGCTTGCTGTCACCCGCTGCGGCCAGTTATGATGAATTTTTAAATTTCGAGATGCGTGGGAAAAGGTTTAAAGAAATTATTAATGAGAACATCAGGATCGATCAATCTATATCCTAAGCTACTGCTCATCCTGTTGGTTTATCCATTAAGCCCTGGTACTTTACTTGCTCAGATTACAAATTATGATCAGACTATCCGTCAATATATCGGGAAATACAAGGATATAGCAATAATGGAAATGATGGTGTACCGGATCCCGGCAAGTATAACCCTGGCGCAGGGTATTCTCGAATCAAATGCCGGAACCAGTCCGCTTGCTACTCAAGCCAACAATCATTTTGGTATCAAATGTCATAAAGAATGGCAGGGAAAGACCTATACAAAGGACGATGAGACCAAACATGAATGTTTCAGGAAATATGAAAATCCCAATGAGTCTTTCCGGGATCATTCCTTTTTTCTGACTCAGAGGGACCGGTACAAATCTCTTTTTGACCTGGATATATGCGATTATAAAGGATGGGCCTATGGTCTGAAAGCAGCAGGGTATGCAACGAATCCATACTATCCGGAAGAACTAATCAAATCGATTGAGACCTATGAGTTGTTCAGATATGATGTAGTGGATTATTCCCTGGCTTTTAAAGATTCACTCAGAAATTCCGCAGACACCCTCTCATTAAATAACAGGTTAGTCCAGATTGAAGTAGTTCGGGATGGACCTGGTTACCGTAAAATTTTAACCAACAATGGCCTTAATTACATTATTGCCCATAAAGATGATAATGTAGAGTCACTTGCGCGGGAATTTGGATTAAGCATACGGCAATTATCCGGTTATAATGATTTGAAAAAAGGAACGCCCCTTGTTCCCGGACAAATGGTTTATCTTGAAAATAAAAGAAGAAATGGCGCTGCCTCATTTCATATTGTCAGGAAGGGTGAAACCATGTATACTATCTCACAAAAAAATGGTATCCAGCTCAAAATGCTCTATAAAAAGAATAAAATGAAACCCGGTCAAGCCCTTAAGCCGGGAAAGAAATTAGTTCTGCGTTAACCGGTAATTCCTTAGATATTTTCCCCAACCAATAATCAATTCGGGGTTTTGCTGGTCAGTCAGGAAGCCGATATCAAACAGGGTATTTCCATGGATCCCCGGAGATGTTTGTATAAGGCCTTTTTTCCCGAATAAAAATACCTCATTTGTGACTTCGTCGACAAAACCGATTAGTTTTTGACCGTTGGGGACTTTGATCACAAAAGGTGGTTGTGTTATTTCACGCCGGAAGGAATAGAAATACAAAAGCCTATACAACCTGTCATAATAATAAATGGTGTTTTTGTCAAAGAAAACAAATTCAGATGTTTTGTCATTGTTGATGTCTTCATAAATAAAGTAATGATTCGGTGAAAGAGGATTAAATGTAGCTTCGGAAACTGTTCCGTTTTCCTGTATATAAACCACCTTTCCGGCTAAATCCGTTGTAAGGAAAAGACCTTTTTTATTTGTCCTGTTAAGATAAAACATTGCATTTGCCGAAACACGGAAGTTTTTAGGAAGCTTTATCCTTATATTTCCTTTTTGATCCGTGATCAATAATTGTCCATTTTTCCCTGTAATAAATACAAACTCTTTGTGATTCACAGTGAGTGATTGGACTTCTTTTGTAATCACTTCATTAAAAAGCGGATTCCGCCAACCTTCTTCAGGTTTGCCATTCAGATTGAAAGAATGCATTTTGTGATCAGAAAGTGCAAGCAGAATATGATAATCTTTTGCTCCGGGAAATGAAACGACAGAAAGGGCATTTGTTGCTTTTAAAGGTAAACGTAAAGGAAAATGCGTAAGAATTTTACCACTTGCATCAATGATAAAGATAAAATAATCAGTATTGAACAGATAAACAGCCGAGTCTGAGTTTTTCTGGTAGATCTCATGTATCGTACCTGATGGTTTTCCCGGCAAATGCAGCTTCCAACGTATATTACCCAAATTATCCAACATATACAGGTTGTTCGATTTGTCTGTTGCCAGCAATGCCGGATCTCCATGAATCCAGGGCTTAACAATTCTTGGTCGTTCCTGAATTATTGTATCCAGATTTGATTGCCATTGTAATGGGCCTTCGCTTGTTCCAGCTGGGTTATAACGGATAAAAAACCGGGTGTAAAATATTCCATTCCTGTTGCTTAACTGGATTGCGAGGGACTCAAATTTCCGGAGCGTATCAATTACCGGATTTAATGGACCCGACAGATTTTCCTTTAGAATGGATTTAATTTCACCTAAAGATCGTTTTGTATCAAAATAGAAATAAATATTGGATTTATCGGAGATGTTCTCACTGATATCATGGTAATCCTGTTGGTTCTCCAGGTTTTTTCCTTCACTTACCCGATCGATAAGCCTTTTCAAAGAAAACAGATCATTCCCGAAAATGATATAATTGTCAAGAAAGGTAAAACTGGAACCTTCGATTCTTCCAAAAAAACTTCCAAAAGTACCGGGAATAATATCAGGAATATTCAAAGTGGTTATTGGTAGTTCCCTGTAAACCTGGGAATCCCTTTTCTTACCAATTGCTATGGAAAGTTCCTTTAATAAGCTATCAGCAAGTGTTCTGTCGGTCACCCGGAATATACCATATGTTGTTTCCTTCTCCCCGGTAGAACTATTTTTGCTATTTATAACTGCCATCTCATTCCCAATCCAGGGAATGAAATAATCTGAGATCTTTATTTTTAAGCGATTTTCAAGCTCAGTGCAATTTGGATAATTATCCCTGATTTCAGCTTGTACCGGTTGGTAAGATCTTAGTTTTGAATAAAAGTTTTTAAAGTCGCTCAGTCCAAAATAGATAAAAGAAAAAATATTGTCAGGAATGACCTTGGTAATTTCAATTTTTTGTGGAACTTGTTCTTTCAATAACGGAAGGAACTGTGTGGTGGTGTCTCCGCAGGTTGTATAACCGTTGACAAGGAGTTCATCCCGTTTAATGATCATGTCAAGACCACTCCAGTCAGCGAACAAAGAAAGTCTAACCAGCTTTGATGACAGGTCTTCAATAAAATATTTTGACAGAAAGGATGATAAATACCTGAAATTAATGTAAATGTTTGCATCGACTTTTTTCCCGGTAATGGATTCCACTTTTTGAAACCCGGTACCGGAAATCGATGAGATGTTGAGTGACAGTCGGTCAATGCCCTTTTTCACCAGGTCAGCATGAAAGCTTCCTATAAATACACCTTTTTTAACTGCAAAATAAAAGGGTTCATTATTTCCTTTCACTATTACCTCTTGTAAAGTCACCGATGAATAAGGACTTGATAAAATAGTGACCTTTGTTTTAAAGATTTCTTTAATAAAATCAGTGATTGATACTTCCGGGTCAGCACCGGGAACAGAAGTAAGAATGAGTAAACCGAAAGTTGCCCGTCCGGTCATTGAGACAGCGAGCAGTAAAGGATAATTCCGGACTATCCTGCGGATATTCTCATTTTTTTTAATCGCTGAATCAAGAAAATCAACCTCTGCTTTTAAGGTTTGGAAAATGGGGAATGTCATCAAATCCTTCCATATAAGGTTGGAACGTGGGAGTTCCTCAATCAGGCCTGCAGGATTATGAACTTTGATGACCAGGACAGTATTCTCTGAAATGGCTTTGATAGGTGATTCTGACGGTTTTTGAAATTGCTGGTAAATCAGGTAACCCGTATAGCCCATACCTGCAAGAATGAGGATTGAAAGAGTGAGGATCAGGGATACTTTAAAAAATCTCATTGGATATTTTCTTTAATTTCAGAAAGAGGGCTAAAAATAACAGGAAACGGGGATGATTGGTTATAACATTGATAAATAAAGCTGACATCCAAAAGTTAATTAAAAGGTAACTTCAACTGGCCAACAAGATTAAAACTTTTTCGATGATAAAGTGTGATCCCATTTTGAAGGATAGCTTCGCGGTGTTTGAACGTTGGGTATCCTTTATTTCTGGACCAATGGTATTGAGGAAATTCTTTATGCAGATCCATCATATAATCATCCCTGTATGTTTTCGCAAGCACGGAAGCTGCTGCGATTGAAAAATATTTATCATCTCCCTGAACAATGCATTTATGAGGGATATTTACATATGGGGTAAAACGGTTTCCATCGATCAGTAAAAGTTGAGGAACTATTTTTAGTTCACTGATAGCTTTATGCATTGCTAAAAATGAAGCATTGAGGATGTTTATTACATCAATTTCATTCGAACTGACACTGGCGACTGCCCAGGCAAGCGCCTGTTTTTCGATCTTTGGCCGGAGTAACGATCGTTGCATGGAGCTTAATTTTTTTGAATCCCTGAGAAGGTCATTCTGAAAATCTTTTGGAAGAATTACTGCAGCAGCCATAACAGGACCTGCAAGACAACCCCGACCGGCTTCATCACAACCCGCTTCAATTAGATCATACACAAAGTAACTTTTCAGCATGATCAGAAAATACTTAGTTTAAAGGTTAACCAAATATAAGATTATTCAGTACTATAGCAATAAAAAATAAAAGACAAAACAATTCGGCCACGAATGTTTTTTTTTGTTGTAATAGATAAGACGAGATAAAAGTTGCAATGACCATCACAGTAAACAGGAGATGGAAATCCTGAAAATTTCCGGCGAATGGGAAGGAAATAAGGATAAATAAAATGAACCAGTACAATAAGATGTTCTTTTTCCGGATTTCAATAGTTTTTTCAGACAAATGCGATAAGTTGTTAAAAAAACCTGTTATTAACCCTAATACAAGGATGGAAGAAAAGATTAAAAATACCGGATTGGTATTTATCTGAATATGTAGAGGAACTTTAAAAAAGTGACCATATTCATAGAGTTTTAAATTTATCTTATTGAAAAAGAAATAGTAAACTGCCAGGAACAAATAAGGTGTCAGCAACCCGATAAAAGAACTCATCCAATCTCTCCAACTGGTTGACCGAAAAATGATGAATGAAATAAGAATAAATGCATAGAACAGGATGAAAGGGAAATAAAAAAATGATCCGATACTTACATAAAAGCCGGCTGCATATATAAGGTCAAGGGATTCTGTTCTGTTATATGCTTCAAATAATTGTTTTACTATCAGTAAGAATAAGAAGACAGATATGTTGACGGGATGGATTGTTAAAAGAAAAGGCAGATAACTCATCAGGACGATGAAGAATAATGCTGTGAGTGACGAGTTTTTTGTAACAATTTCCTGTCCTGTTATAAGATAATTTAATAAAAAAGCAGAGCCCAGAACCATGAGATATCCCAGAAAAGCAGTAAAATAGGGGTGTCCTGATAATAGATAGAAGAGGATGGAATAAAAAGGTACGGGTCCTTCCGGCAATGGCATTTGTGAAGGATGAAAAAAAGTGCGGCCCCATAACAAAAGACCGATGAGTGAAATTAAGATATACTGGGTCGCAAAACTGGATTTGAAGAATCTTAGGAACACCGGAATAACCTATTAAGTGATTTGCAGGAATTTTATCATTTACTCAAGGTGAGAGATCAAAACCTATATCCCTCCTAAAGTATTTTCCTTCAAAATTGATATGTTCCGCACTGGCATAAGATTTTTCCAATGCCTCTTTCAATGTCGTTCCAAATGAAGTGATCGCCATGACACGACCACCATTGGAGATGATTTCACCCGTTACAGGATGAATCGCAGTTCCTGCATGAAATAATAAACTGTCTTTGACATTTTCTTCGCCGGTTATTACTTTCCCCTTTTCATACACCCCAGGGTAACCTTTGGAAACCAGCATTACAGTCGCAGTATGGTGTGGATCTGTTTCAATGGTAAAATGTTCCAGTTTTTGTTCTGTAACCGCATTAAATAATTCGAGAAGATCGCTTTTGATACGCGGAAGAACCGCTTCTGTTTCTGGATCGCCCAGACGGCAATTATATTCAATGACAAACGGATCATCCTTCACCTTCATCAGTCCAAAATAGATAAATCCTTTATATTCAATACCCTCTGTTTTAAGTCCCTGAATGGTTGGCCGGATTATCCTTGTTTCCACCTTTTTCATGAATTCCTTATCTGCAAAAGGCACCGGTGATACCGAGCCCATTCCACCCGTATTAGGTCCTGAATCTCCTTCACCTATTTTCTTATAATCTTTTGCTTCAGGGAATATTATGTAACTACTTCCATCTGTAAGAATAAAAACAGATAATTCAATGCCGTTCAGGTATTCTTCGATCACTACGTGACGGGATGCCTCACCAAATTTTGCACCTATTATCATATCATGGAGTTCTTTCCTGGCTTCAACCGGTGTATTGCAAATGACTACCCCTTTTCCTGCTGCAAGTCCATCCGCCTTGAGAACATAGGGTGGGGAGGATTCGTTTATAAAACTAAATCCTGCATCGAGGTTTTCGCTGCTGATAATGTGACAGGGGGCTGTCGGAATTTTATGCCTCATCATAAAAGCCTTGGCAAATTCCTTTGACCCTTCCAGCATCGCTCCGGCTTTGACAGGACCTATAATGGGTATCTTTGCCAGATCTGTATCCTGGATAAAATAATCATGTATCCCTTTCACCAATGGATCCTCGGGTCCAACAACTACCATACTGATATTTTCATTCAGGACAAAATCCCTGATAGCCGGAAAGTCAGTAGCTAACATTGATACATTGGTTCCTATCTTTGCTGTTCCTGCATTTCCGGGAGCAAAATACAACCTGGATAATCCAGGGCTTTGGAGCAACTTGCTCCCTATAGCATGCTCGCGTCCACCGGAACCAAGTAATAATATTTTTATCTCTTCCAGCATTATTTTATTTCATTGCTTTTTCGATAGACTCCCAAAGACGGTCTGCTGTTTTCTGCCATGTAAAGAGGTTTTTACGTATTTCACCCTTGCGAACAAGATCGTCCCGTAATAAAGTATTTTCAGAAACCTGTTTCATTGCTTCAGCGATGGTTTCAGGATTTAATGGGTCAACAAGAAGGGCAGCGTCTCCTGCTACCTCAGGCATGGAGGTAACATTTGAGGTAATCACCGGTATATGCATGCGAAAAGCTTCAACAATTGGAATCCCAAATCCTTCGAAATAAGAAACATAAGTCAGAGCAAGAGAAGCGCCAAGTGCAAGACGCAATTCTCCAGTATTGAGTCTTCCTGTAAAAATCACCTCATCTGCAGACTGCATTCCTTTAAATGCTTGATTAATTTCAGTAGTCCACCATTTTTTTGCACCCACGACCAGCAATTTTACGTCTGAAGAAACATTCCTTTTAAAAATATCAAATGCTTTAAACAGATTTACAAGATTTTTCCTCGGATGAATAGAACCGATAAATATAAAATAAGGAGATCCATCCGAATACTGTTTTCTTATTTTTTTTACCTCTTCAGGCGACAGAGGGAAGTATGTTTCATTCGCTCCATCATAGACAACATCCACTTTCTCAGCTGGAATCCGGTATAGCTTGACGATGTCCTGTTTTGAAAATTCCGACACAGTTGCAATACGAGCCGCCTTTGCAGCAAATTTCGGAAAGTAATGACGATAATATATTCTTATCAATAAAGGGAGATCTTTCGGATAGTGTTCAAAATTAAGATCATGGATTACGGCCAGAGACTTTGTATCGGCCTTAAGCGATAAATAACCGTCGGGTGACAGGAACAGATCAGCATTTAAGCGCTTCAGCAATGATGCAAGACTATATTCAAACCATAGATAAAATAGCAATGGATGACGAGCCTGCGGATAAAGAACAATCGGTGTTATATTGTCAGAAAAAATAAATTCACTGGGATAGTTCCTGTCAAAAATAAAGTAGAACTGATGTTCCGGATGCTGACCAGTAATCCTTTTCAGTGATTCATAGGTAAACCAGCCGATACCTTCAAGTTTGTCCTTAATAAGAAGGCGTGTGTTAACGGCAATGTTCATTTTGGGTCAGGGGATTGAAATCCAGGTTGTAACTTTTGCTTTTGATGTAACTTAATGATACTTGCAAAAATTTAATTTTTAACTTTGTAGCAAATATCTGACTATTTTTTGAAGTTTTAATGAAAAGTTTCTGATCCCGGAAGCTTTTAATTTTTATCTATGCAACGTAAATTCCTCACGAACCTGGGATTAATTCTATTACTTAACCTTCTTATCAAACCCATCTTTATCTTCGGAATTGACAGGAATATTCAAAATATTGTGGGTGAAGGAGATTATGGGTTTTATTTTGTCATCTTTAATTTTTCCTTTCTTTTTACTATCATACTTGACCTTGGCATCACCAATTTCAATAATCGTAATATCGCCCAGAATAGCCAATTGTTAAGCAAGCATTTTTCCGGTATAGTAGTCCTTAAGTTCTTTCTTACATTATTTTATATTGTTATCACCTTTGCGATTGCTCTCCTCCTGGGTTATAATTCTGCACAATTGGGGTTACTCGGTTTCCTGGCATTTAATCAAATTCTCATCTCTTTCATTTTATACCTACGTTCAAATATTTCCGGGGTTCTCTCCTTAAAAACAGACAGTGTAATGTCTGTGCTCGACCGTTTTTTAATGATCCTCTTTTGTGGTGTTCTGCTTTATGGGCACGTAACGCAGACTAAATTCAGGATTGAATGGTTTGTATACAGTCAGACGGCAGCTTACAGCATCACGGCAGGTATTGCCCTCATCATCGTTCTTAGAAAAGCAAAATTCAAGAAGCTTACATGGAACTGGCCCTTTTTACTGATGATCGTCAAGCAGAGTTATCCTTTTGCTTTACTGGTCCTGCTTATGTCGTTATATAACCGTCTTGACCCGGTAATGCTGGAAAAACTATTACCCGATCCTATAGGTAACAAGCAAGTAGGGATTTATGCCAAGGCTTTCCGGTTGCTTGATGCAGCCAACATGATTGCCTACCTTTTTGCTGTGTTGCTGATCCCGATTTTTTCACGTATGATCAAAAATAAACAGTCCATTGAATACATGCTGAAACTTGCTTTCACCATTCTTATCACCATTGCCATTATTGTTTCCCTGGGTTCTATATTCTATAGTTACGAGCTTATGGATCTCCTTTATGATGTACATATCCAGGAATCATCCGATGTATTCAGCTTACTGATGGGAGGATTTATTGCTGTTTCAATGACGTATATTTTTGGAACCCTTCTTACGGCAAACGGTAATCTCAAAGAACTGAACATCATTTCCTCCTGTAGTCTTGTGATCAATTTCGGAATGAATCTTATCCTTATCCCACGCTTATTGGCAGTTGGTTCTGCTTATGCCAGTCTTGTCACACAATTTTTTACTGCTTTGATGCAAGTAATATTCGTACAACGGATATTCAAGTTCAAAATCAATTATAAATATCTTTCGACACTTGCATTTTTTATTCTTGGAGTCTTTTTATTTAATATGCTTTCAAGATTAGTCCCCTTTAAACTTAGCAATGATCCGAAGCATCTTTCCTGGTTGATCAATTTTACCATTGTACTCATACTTTCCATGGGGCTGGCAGCAGGATTAAAACTTTTGAGTGTCAAATCCATCCTAAGAATACTCCGTGAGGACCAATAATTGCATACTTCCCTTTTAATGATTTGCAGTTTTATGAAAAATCTCTAACTTTGGCAAAAAATGTAATAGATCTTTTATGATAAATGCTACTAAAAGGAATGAGGAGTTTGATTCTTCCGGTTTAGTCCTCTTTGTATATAGATGGCGCAAATCGCTCTTTATAGTTATATTGATAGCTGCTTTTGGTTCCTGGTTCTTTTCATGTCCCTGGTTTATTACTCCAAAATTCAAGTCAACTGTCATTTTATACCCCGCCGGAACAAATTCAGTATCAAAGGCTTTATTAGCCGAACAATCGACAAAAGGACAGGATCTCATGTCATTTGGTGAAGATGAACAAGCCGAACAATTGCTGCAGATCCTGAATTCAAACAAGATCCGGGAAAGGATCGTGAAAAGATTCAACCTTATGTCTCATTATAATATTGATACAAATTACAGTTTCAAAAATTCAAAACTTTATAAAGAATACGAAAAAAACATAACCTTTAACCGAACAGAATTTATGGCGGTAAAGATCACTGTTTTAGACAAAGATCCTCAAATGGCTGCCGATATTGCGAATAAAATTGCAGAACTCCTTGATTCTACAAAGAATGATATGCAACACCAGCGTGCATTAAAAGGATTCAATATCGTACAAACGGAATATAAAATTTTAGAGGGAGAGGTCAATAAAATTGTAGATTCCCTTGTATCTCTGGGGAAATTGGGTGTAAATGACGTCGAATACCAATCGCAAGTGCTGAACCAGCAAATGGCTATTGCGATCATGAATGATAAAAAAGCTGCCATGGTAGCTTTACAGAAGAAATTGGATATTTTAGGCCTGTATGGAGGTATTTATCTTTCCCTGCAGGATGGCCTTAAATTTAAAACAGAACAACTTACTCTTCTGCAATCAAAGTATAAAGAAGCAAAAGTAGATGCTGAAGAGAATCTGCCACAGAAATTTATTGTTAACGATGCCTATAAAGCGGAAGAAAAGTCTTACCCTGTCAGGTGGCTGATCATTCTTGTTTCAACTTTCTCTGCCTTGTTTTTGGCAATAATCGTACTTATTGTAATAGAGAAAATTGCGGCTTATAATTCTCATAAGAAATTTAGTGTAGGTTAATTCACAAAAAGAAAATAGAATTCTTAATGAAAAAATCATAGAATTATGGAAGATTACTTTAACAGTAAAAACCTAATTACCTTAATAGTAAAATGGAAATACCAGCTTTCGGTGATAGGAGTTGCGGCTATTTTACTTTCCGCCTTTTTTTCAGGACCGATATTTATTACACCATTATTTAAGTCTTATGCTGTAATGTATCCTTCCAATGTATCTCCCTATTCCACAGAAAATGAGACGGAGCAAATGATACAAATACTCCAGTCGAAGGATATCCGGGACAGTATCATCAAGAAATTCGATCTGGCAAAACATTACGGAATTGATCCCAAATATGAATATTATATAAGCACAATGCTATGGGAGTGGAATCAGAAAGTGAAAATAAATAAAACACCTTATGAAGCTGTCACAATTGAAGTATATGACAAGGACCCGAATACGGCCAGCGCTATGGTTGATGCCATGCTTGACTTTTACAACATGAAAGTCCGCAGTCTTCACAAAGAAAAGTTCGGTGAAGTCATTATCAATTTCAGGGAAGTGTGGGAGATGAAACGTAAGGACCTGGATTCACTGAAACAAAGGGCGGAAGACCTGGGAACGCAATATGGAATCCTGGATTTCCCGAACCAGACTAAGGAAGTAATGCGTGCATACCTTGGCAGCGGATCCCAGTACAATAAAAAAGAAGCAGAAAGACTAAAAAAGAATCTCGAAGAAAAAGGCGGGGAAATGATGTTGCTGGGCGAACTGATGAAGAGTGAATCTGGTACATACAGCCAGTACAAGCTTGATTATGACCGGGCTGTGCAAAACTACAATCGCAACTATACTTATGTAAATCTTTTGAATAAACCTTTCCCGGCAGATAAAAAAGCATATCCTATCCGATGGATCATTATGATTGTTTCCACCATTTCAGCTCTGTTAATTGCGATCATGGTGATCGGTATCATTGATCGCCGTAAGATTAAATCATAGTAACCTTTCTATTTTCGATACCCTACCATGAATCTAACAGGAAAAGAAATTTTAGAAAGATCTAAGACCTGGGGATTATATATTATATGTATTTTGTATATTGGACTTAATGCATACCTGGTCAAGAGAGATTTCTATTGGGGATTGCTTATTCCTGTATTCGTCATCTTGTTGTATCTATTCATTTACAAACTTGATATCATCCTGCTCTTAATCACATTTCTGACTCCGTTGGCCATCAACCTGACGTATAGCGACTATGGGGTTGCGGTGTCAGTTCCCACGGAACCGATGATGATTGGAGTACTTATTATTTTCATTATCAAATTGATAAATGAGCAGGCTTTTGATAAACTTATCTTAAAGCACCCATTGACCATTTTTATTATATTGAACCTGGTATGGTTATTTATTACCAGCCTGACAAGTCAAATTCCACTGGTTTCTTTTAAGTTTCTGGTTTCGCGTTTGTGGTTTGTGGTGCCCTTTTATTTTCTGGCAGTCTACCTGTTCAGAAAAATTACCAATATAAAACTTTTCCTTTGGCTATATACGATTCCCCTTTTAGGGGTCATCATCTATACGACCTATAACCATTATCTCCTGGGTTTTGATGAACTGGCAGGTCATTGGGTTATGTATCCTTTTTATAATGACCACACAGCTTATGGAGCAGTACTTACCATGTACATTCCTGTTTTTGCCGCATTTACATTTAGTAAGGTATATTCAAAAACCATACGCGTATTCTGCTTACTGATTTTGATGACCCTTTTGATGGCATTAGTCCTTTCCTTTAGCCGCGCAGCATGGGTTAGTCTTGCTTTTTCGATTGTTGTTCTTTTAATTGTCTTCTTCAGGATTAAATTCAAATGGCTCGTTTTTACACTTATCATTCTATCAGGACTGTTTTACCTGTTTCAAAATGATATCTGGGATAAACTTGAGAAGAACAAGCAAGGAACTTCAGCGAATTTCGTTGAACATGTTCAGTCCATTTCCAATATATCGACTGATGCTTCAAACCTCGAACGTATAAACCGTTGGCAATCTGCTTTCCGGATGTTCAATAAAAAACCCGTTTTTGGCTTCGGACCCGGAACCTATCAGTTTGAGTACGGACCGTTCCAGCAATCCATGGAAAAGACCAAGATAAGTACGGATTTTGGCGATAGGGGGAATGCTCACAGTGAATATATCGGGCCCTTGGCTGAATCAGGATTTGTTGGAATGCTTCTCATGATTCTCATTGTTATCCTGACCATTATTACCGGTTTGCGGGTATATAAGAAAGCTGAAAGCAGGGAGATAAAAGTGATCAGTCTTTCCGTTCTACTGGGCCTTATCACTTATTTTTTCCACGGTACCATGAACAATTTCCTGGACAGTGATAAAGCTTCGGTACCGTTCTGGGGTTTTATTGCGATTCTGGTTGCATTTGATCTCTATTACATTAGGAAAAAACCTGCAGGGATTGATGAAGGTACTAATCCTTCCAAGGAAATGGCTTAATATCTTACCTTGATTGATTAATTGTCGTTGCAGCGCTCCTTGCATGAAAGCCAGTTTCATGAAGGGTCAGGATTACTTTAGTCTCTGCAAAATATCAGGAAGCTTTTTCAAAGCTGCGATCTCGCGCCACTTTTTGCGTGCCTCGATAGCAGGAATACCCCAATATGTTTTACCTCCTTCAAGGGATTTTTCTGTTCCGGATCCGGCAAGGACAATAGCATTTTTACCGATCACAAGATCTTTATTGATAAGCACTCCCGCCCAGAGGATAACATCATCCTCGATCCGTGTTACACCTGCAATGGCACAATATGCTCCGATCAGACAATTTCTGCCGATAAATGTGTCATGCCCGACCTGGACATGATTGTCAAACTTGGTGCCCCTTGAAATGGTCGTATCACCGGAAACCCCTTTGTCGATGCTGGTAAGTGCACCGATCTCCACATAGTCTTCAATGACCACCCTGCCGCAGGATTCAAGTTTTTTGTAACCTTCGGGCCTGCGTTGGAAATAATAAGCATCGGCACCGATGACGCTGTTGGAATGGATAATAACATGGTCCCCGATAACGGAATGATCATATATGCTGACATTAGCATGAATGAGACAATCCCTGCCAATCTTTACGTGATTTCCAATAAATGCACCCGGCTGAATAATTGTCCCGGCACCAATTGATGCGGAAGGGCTAATAGCTGCACTGGCTTTTTCAAACGGACGGAAATACCGGGCAAGATATACATAATCATCGAATGGTTTATCTGACAAGATAAGGGCTTTTCCTGCAGGCGGTTCTACTTCTTTGTTAATAAGTATTGTTGTAGCTTTGGACTGAAGTGCCTTCTCATAATACTTCGGGTGATCTGCAAAGGTAAGATCGCCAGGTTCGACCATGTGAATTTCATTGATCCCGGTGACTGGAAAATCCGGATCACCGATATAACGTGCCTTGATAAGTTCAGCAATGTCCTTTAGTGTGACCGGGGGAGCTAATTTCATTTCTGTCCTTTTACTCTTTCGGAATAATCACCTGTCCGGGTGTCAACACGGATGACATCACCAATTTCAATAAAAAGGGGTACCCGCACATTGGCCCCGGTTTCAAGGACACCATTTTTCATTGCATTGGTGGCAGTATTGCCTTTCATTCCCGGCTCTGTGTATGTAATTGCCAATTCAACATAGGTCGGCAATTCACAGGTAAGAGGAGTTTCCGTATCGGCATGAAAAAGTATTTCAGCCTCCTGTCCTTCCTTCAGGAAACCAGGAGCATTGATCAGATCTCCGGGGATAAAGGTTTGATCAAATGTTTCCGTATTCATGAAATGATAGCATGAATCATCCTTATACAAAAATTGGTATTTACGCCGTTCAACCCTTGCTATTTCCAGTTTAGCACCTGAATCAAAGGTGTTGGAGATCACCCTTCCGTTCTTCAGGCTTTTGAGCTTGGTCCTGATAAATGCAGGACCTTTGCCGGGTTTAACATGTTGAAATTCTACGATGGAATACAAATCTTCATTAAATTCGATCACCAATCCATTCCTGATATCTGCTGTCGTTGCCATAAAATATTTGATAATATTATATTTGAAAAGGGTTGCAAAATTATGGATTTTATTTCATTTCTTTTACTATCATCTTTTTTTGTATTTTCACAGAGCCATTAGAAAAAATTATCAATTTCCCGTTTATGCCTTTTAAACAGCTCATTAAGGATTTGCTTGTCCGATTGAATCTTCCTGTAACTAAAAATTTGAAGTATGACAGCTATACCTTGAAAATTCTAGGTAAAATATTAAAACCCGGTTCAAATTGCGTGGATATCGGATGCCATAAAGGCGAAATCCTCGATACGATCCTGAAATTTTCACCCTATGGCAAACACTATGCTTTTGAACCTATTCCTTATTTATATGATTACCTGAAAGAGAAATTTAAAACAAACAATATATCGCTTTATTCTGTTGCATTATTTGATAACAAAGGGAAAACATCTTTCCATCATGTGATAAATGCCCCGGCATATAGTGGTATCAGAAGAAGAAAATATGCGACTAAAGATGTCGAAATCGATGAAATGACTGTTGAAACCGACTTGCTTGATAATATCATCCCGGAAAAAGAGTCCATAGATTTTATAAAGATAGACGTGGAAGGTGCAGAATACGGTGTCTTAAGAGGGAGTCTGAAAACCGTGAAACGATGTAAACCCACCATCATTTTTGAATTTGGTTTAGGGGCAGCTGATTATTATGAAACAAAACCGGAAGCGTTATTTTCACTTATTACAGAGGAATGTGAAATGCAGGTTTCGACGTTGCAAAACTTTCTGAAAGGAACACAATCTCTTAAGTTGAACCATTTCTGCGAATTATACCATACCGGGAAAGAATATTATTTTGTAGCGCACAGATAAAATGTCACAGAGAAACAAAGTCACAGAGTCACAGAATTCATAAATTATTATTTTAGATTTTTTTGTCACGACTGTCACGATTGTCAAGCTATTTGTAATCTTCGATTAACAATTTCCCTGAACAGAAAGAAGTTTCCTGGTGTTGAAGATTGGAACAAACAATTACGATCCGATCAGGGGAGAATTTATTGACCAGGTCAAGGTACCATTCAATTCCGGGCTGATCCAGATTATTTGTCGGTTCGTCAAGAAGAAGGATCGGTGTATTGCTGAGCATTGCAAGGATGATCTTTACTCTTTGTTTCATTCCCGAGGAAAATAACTTCAATGGTTTATGATCGATGTTTTTGAATCCGAGCATCTCATGAACATTTAAAAGCGAATACCCTGGCATCAATTGCTTAAAAGAGAAATGAAATTTCAACATTTCCGGGAGGGTAAACTCTTCGATCAATTCCTGATAGGGTGCGACGATTGAGAGGAATTGGAAAATCCTGGTTGGGCTGATCTCCCGTTTCTCATCAAGGTATTTAATGGTTCCCGAAGTTGTATGAAGATTTCCTGCAATGACCTGGAGGAGGGTTGATTTACCGCTCCCGTTTTTCCCGAGAATGGCACAGGGTTTTCCCTGTTCAAAAGTTCGGGAGAGGTTTCTGAAGATCCATTCAGTATTGAACTTTTTACCAGTCTTATCAAGGATAATATTCATTTACTCAGTGCCTCTTTTTTCCTTGATTCTGGAATATCCTTTCATGATCCCACGGCTGGAATTGGCAATAAAGGAAAGGATCTCATCACGTTCAGGAGTAGCTTCCACTTTGGCTTCGATGATTTCGACGGCTTGTGTTACATTGTATCCTCTCAGATAAATGATCCTGTAAATTTCCTGGATTTTATTGATCACTGGCGAGGAGAACCCTCTTCGGCGAAGTCCGATTGAATTTAGGCCAACATAAGAAAGGGGTTCTCTACCTGCTTTGGTATAAGGTGGAACATCTTTACTTACCAGGGATCCGCCGGATATTATGGAATGTGCCCCGATACGACAAAACTGGTGTACAGGCACCATAGCCCCTATAATAGCCCAGTCATCAAGGGTGACGTGCCCGGCAAGCATGGCAGCATTTCCCATTATTACGTTATTTCCGATAATACAGTCATGTGCTACATGAACATAAGCCATCAATAAGGTATTATCACCAATTACTGTTTCATAGCTTGCTTTAGTACCCCTGTTGATCGTCACAAATTCCCGGATTGTCGTATTATTTCCAATTTTAACGATGGTTTCTTCACCGGCGAATTTTAAGTCCTGAGGAATTGCTGAAATAACAGCCCCCGGAAAGATCCTGCAATTTTTCCCGATACGGGCACCTTCCAGAATAGTCACATTGGAACCAATCCAGGTCCCTTCGTCAACGATTACATTCTTATCGATACAAACAAAAGGTTCAATAACCACATTCGGCGCAACTTTCGCCTGTGGATTCACATATGCCAAAGGTTGGTTCATAGCGTGTTGATTTTTTGGATTTGAGCCATCAGTTCCCCTTCCATAACGATTTTATCACCAACATATGCAGTTCCCTGCATATGGCAGATTCCTCTGCGCATGGGGGAAACCAGTTTATTTACGAAAACGAGGGTATCACCGGGAACGACTTTGCGGCGGAATCTGACATTATCAATTCTCAGGAAATAGGTAATATAATTTTGCGGATCGGGAACAAAACTCAGAATAAATATTCCCCCTATCTGGGCCATGGCTTCAATCTGTAAAACACCAGGCATTACGGGTTCCCCCGGAAAGTGTCCCATGAAAAATGGTTCATTCATAGTAACATTTTTTATCCCGATCACATGATGATCGCTCATTTCCAGGATCCGGTCTACAAGCAGAAAGGGCGGACGGTGTGGAAGGACCTTCTGGATCTTGATTATATCATATAGCGGTGGTTTGTTAAGATCGAAAACGGGAACCGTTTCTGCTTTTTTCTGTTTTTTTATCAGATCCTTGATCATTTTCGCAAACTCTACATTTGAATGATGTCCCGGTCGTGTAGCGATGATATGAGCTTTAATTGGCATCCCGACAAGAGCAAGATCCCCGATTACATCCAGCAATTTATGCCGTGCAGGTTCATTGGGGAATTTTAATTCCAGGTTATTTAAAATACCTTCTTTCAACACTTCCATCTTGGGTTTCCTGAATATCTTTGCAAGATGGTCCAGCTCTTTTTTGGAGATAACCCGGTTTACGAATATGATGGCATTGTTCAGATCTCCACCTTTGATAAGATTATTGTTGAGAAGATATTCCAGTTCATGGAGAAATACAAATGTACGACAGGGAGCGATCTCCTCTTTGAACTGTTCGATGTTATTCAGAGTGGCATTTTGAGACGGAAGTACCTTTGAGTCATAATCAATCATCACCGATACATGAAATTCTTTTGCAGGGATCGCGACGAGCTCAACCTTCTTCTCCGCATTGGTATAGATGACATTAGAAGTAAGCTCGAAATAATTTTTAAGCGCGTCCTGTTCAATGATGCCTGCTTCCAACAGCATTTCCACGTACAACCTGGAACTCCCGTCAAGGATGGGTGTTTCAGACTGGTTCATCTCAATCAATACATTATCGATCTCTAACCCTGCAAGAGCTGCCAACACGTGCTCAATAGTATCGATACGGATACCGTCAGCCTCTATGCTGGTACCCCTGGAGGTATCAATAACGTGGTCAACATCAGCGGCAATACAGATCTCAGGATAAAGGTCTGTCCGTCTGAATTTATAACCGTGATCTACAGGAGCAGGCTTAATTGTAAGGATCACGTCATTACCCGTATGCAATCCCGTCCCTGCTATGCTAATGGGTGATTTGATCGTCTTCTGCTTATCGCTCATGCCTGGCTTATATAGATAATTTGTAAACGATCTTTATTTCTTTGACATTTTTTCCAATTGGTAGACCCGTTTAACCAGGTCTTCAAAATTCCGCCAGTAGACATACAACCGGCGTGTTTTTCTTGCATCGGCAGCAGGTGTGCCAAGAAACGCAGCACCTTCCTCCTTGATACTATGTTCAATACCGGATTGAGCGCCGATTTTCACATTGTCTGCAATGGTAAGATGACCAATAATTCCAACCTGTCCCGCGATCAAACAGTTCTTCCCGATCTTTGTTGAGCCGGAGATCCCGGTCTGTGCCGCAATTAAAGTATTTTCACCAATTTCGACGTTATGCGCTATCTGGACAAGATTGTCAATTTTGGCTCCTTTATGAATGACAGTCGAACCAAGGGTAGCCCTGTCAATTGTAGTATTTGCACCGATCTCAACATTGTCTTCAATCACAACATTACCTGTCTGGATGATTTTTTTATACTCTTTGTCAGTCTGAGGAGCGAATCCAAAACCGTCAGCACCAATAATTACCCCGGCATGAATCGTACAGTGTTTTCCAATAATTGTTTTCCGGTATAGCGTAACACCCGGGTAAACAATGCTTCCCTCGTCAACAGTTGAATCATCCGCTATGGTGCAGTTTGGATAGATCATGGCGTTCTTTCCAATGATCACATTTTCCCCGATGGATGTAAATTCCCCGACATAGACATCCTCACCCAGTTTAGCACTTTTCGAAATATAGGAGAGGGAAGAAATACCGTGCTTCTCCTGGGGCCTTTTATTAAAGATCTCGATTAATTTTGCAAAAGCAGTATAGGCATTATTTACCCGGATAAGCGTGCCGTTTATCCTTTGACTGGGTATGAAATCATCATTAACAACAATAATGGATGCCTTCGTCGAATAGATATAGTGTGTATAAGCAGGATTTGCAAGAAAAGTCATCGTACCCTGTGTTCCTTCTTCGATTTTGCCTAAATTCGAAATTTTTACATCGGGATTTCCTTCCACCTTCCCGTTCAGGACTTCAGCGATTTGTCTGGCGGAAAATTCCATTAATTCACTTTGCTATAAGGGTTTACGATTCAAAATTTGCCGCAAGTTACCAATAATTTTTATATCGGATAAAATATTTTTTAAGTGTTTGGTTAACTTATATTTATATTCTTCGGATAACCAAGCAAATATTTCCTTACCGTTGTTGAAAGGACTGAAATATTGAGCTGATCGGATGCTTCAGAAACATCTTTGAGGTGGTTGTCTTTATAGAGAAGTTTTATTTTATCATTGTTTGGGTTATACGCATTATTGGCAACATTATCTTCAATGACAAAGTATCCGGTTTCCTCATTGGAAAGGTGTAAGGCCTTGGAAGTTTCCGTCCGGATGGTATCAGAATAAGAAGGGGAAAAGGGTTCGTTCTGAATTTCAATTTTATAAAGGTGACGGTTAACCAGATTTTTACAAAGAATGGATAATATCCTGTCTTCATGATCCATCCAGACTTTTATAGAAGCAAAAATATCGTAATCATCCAGAAGAGAGAAATTGATAAGCCAGGATTTATCCTTTTGAAAATCAACTGATGAAGGAGAATTTGCCAGGAATATTTCTAAAGCCGGTGTCGCAAACAATTTTACTCCATTTTCCGCCAGGTATTTTGCTCTTTTCAGGATATTGATCAGCATGTATTCAGCAGCCATCACTGTTTTATGAAAATAAACCTGCCAATACATCAGCCGGCGAGAAATGATGAACTTTTCAATTGAATAAATTCCTTTCACATCAACAACAAGTTCGTCGTTTGCCACATTCAGCATTTTAATAATCCGGTCGGTATTGATAATTCCTTCTGAGACCCCTGTAAAAAAGCTGTCCCGTGTGAGGTAATCCAGCCTGTCCATATCAAGTTGACTGGAAACCAGCTGATGCAGGAATTTTTTTGGATAATCATCACGGAAGATACTATTTGCAATAGCAAGCCGGTTTTGAAAATGATTGTTCAATGCATCCATGAACATCAGTGACAGGTTTTCATGCGTGAATCCCTTGACTATAGATTGTTCTAAGGTATGAGAATAAGGTCCATGCCCGATATCATGAAGAAGAATTGCTATCAATAATCCTTCCTGTTCCTCTTCCGTTATCCAATGGCTTTTGGACTGAAGAACTTCAATAGTCTGAGACATCAGGTGCATGCATCCCAAAGCATGTTGAAAACGCGTATGCAGAGCAGACGGATATACATAATGCGTCAATCCCAGCTGTTTTATTCTCCGCATCCGCTGAAAATACGGATGCTCAAGGATTTCGAAAAGAAGATCCCCGGGAACTGTGATGAAACCGTATACCGGATCATTTATGATCTTTCGCTGACTTATTTTATTATGATTCATTGAATTCGACGTAAATTTGTTAAAAGATGATAAAAAACAAACCTAAGACAATAAAAGCAATATTAAAACATTTATTAAGAGAGCTAAAATTGTAAAGATATGGATAAAATGACGATTTTATGGGTGGATGATGAGATTGATCTTTTGAAACCACATATGATTTTTTTAAGAGAAAGAGGATACGACGTAGATACTACAAACAACGGGCATGAAGCATTGGAAATATTGAAAAAAAAGGATTTTGACATCGTCTTCCTGGATGAGCAGATGCCGGGATTATCGGGTATAGAAACACTCATGAAAATCAAAAGTGATTTTCCCCATCTACCCGTGGTTATGATCACAAAGACTGAAGAAGAGACAATCATGGAGGATGCTATCGGATCTAATATTTCGGATTACCTGATCAAACCTGTTAATCCCAACCAGATCCTTCTGAGTCTCAAAAAGACCCTTGAAAATAAGAAACTTGTCAGCGAAAAGACGACTCATCAATACCAGCAGGAATTCCGCAGTATTGGTATGGAAATCAGCAACAAACTGAATTATGAGGAATGGACCGAGATTTATAAAAAGCTTATTTACTGGGAATTAAAATTGGAAAAATCGAATGATGAAGGAATGAACCAGATCCTTATGATGCAGAAAAATGAAGCGAACGAAGTATTCACAAAATTTATCGAACAGAATTACCTGAATTGGATCAACGGAAAATCCAGTAATAAGCCGGTTCAATCCCATACTTTAATCAAGGACAAGATTTTTCCTTTATTAAATGATAACCGTCCGCTATTCGTGATCTTAGTGGATAACCTGAGGTATGACCAATGGAAAATGTTGCAACCGATCCTTGAAGAATATTTCCGGGTGGAAAGTGATGAGATTTATTACAGTATTCTTCCCACAACGACACAATACGCCCGTAATTCAATTTTTGCAGGACTTCTTCCGACAGAAATTGAGAAGAAGTATCCAAAACTATGGGTGGATGAAGATGAGGAAGGAACAAAGAACAATAATGAATCGGAGTTCCTGGGTGAACTCCTGAAACGGTATGGGAGGGATATTAAATATTCTTATTATAAGGTTTTAAATCAAACTTTTGGTAGGAAACTGGTTGAATCCATGCCAAATCTAATGGTCAACAAGCTCAACTTTATTGTTTATAATTTTGTCGATATGCTGTCTCATGCAAGGACGGAAATGGAGATCATCCGTGAACTTGCCAATGATGAAAAAGCTTATCGTTCGCTGACTGTTTCATGGTTCCAGCATTCCCCGTTACTGGATATTTTCCGGTTTTTAGCAGAAAAGGATGTAAATGTGATTGTAACAACAGACCATGGTTCCATCCGGGTGAATAACCCGGTAAAAGTGCTAGGAGATAAAAATACCAACACCAATTTACGCTACAAGACAGGCAGAGCATTGAAATATGAGCATAATGAGGTTTTTGAGATAAAAAACCCGGAAGACGCCTTTTTACCAAGGATCAATGTCAGCTCAAATTATATTTTTTGCAGGAATGACGATTTTTTTGCGTATCCCAATAACTACAACTATTATGTAAATTATTACAAAAACACATTTCAGCACGGAGGGATCTCGATGGAAGAGATCATGATACCCTTTGCTGTGATGAAGCGGAAATAGAGAAATGGCGAAATCGTGAAATAGCGAAATAATGAGTTAATGAGATAATGAGGTAATGAATAAATAACGATGAATAACTACTGAATAATTACTGAATAACCACTGAATAACCACTGAATAACTACTGAATAACCACTGAATAACTATTGAATAACCACTGAATAACGATCTTGAATATCACGTGTCATAGTTTATCTGAATTACCAAGTATTGCCCGGAAATTACTTGATGCTTATCCCGATGCAAGGGTTTTTGCTTTTTATGGGAAGATGGGAGCCGGTAAAACGACCTTTATCAAAGTATTGTGTCATCAGTTGGGTGCAACAGATATTGTGCAGAGTCCTTCGTTTACGATTATCAACGAATATAAAACCAAGGATGGCGATTCCTTATTTCATTTTGATTTTTACCGGATCAGGAAGCTGGAAGAAGTTATGGATATTGGTTATGAGGAATATTTTTTTTCCGGAAATTTCTGTTTCATTGAGTGGCCTGAAAAGATTGAGCAATTATTGCCAAAAAATGTTGTAAAAGTCTCCATCAACGGAGATAAAGAGAGGATCATAGAGTTCGACACTTTAATAGGATGACAGCGTCGCAAGTTAATTACGGATTACGACAGCTGTCTTTTATCTTCATTATTCTGATTTCCGCATTTTGCATTCGGAATTTTCTAATTTGTAGTATCTTCGTATTAGTAGTATCTTCGTATTAATTTTACAATTATGGCAGAGATCAAGCGCGAAACCCGTAAATTTTCTCATGCTGAGATGTTGATGCCTCAGGAAGAGATGTTAGAGGTCGGAAAGCAAAAAAGCAAACTTACACTTGGTGTTCCCAAAGAAACGTCAGATAATGAAAACCGCGTTTCCCTTATCCCTGACGGAGTAGGTTTATTGTGCAGGCATGGCCACAAGGTGCTAATCGAAGCAGGCGCCGGATTGGCTGCACATTTTCCGGATCATGAATACAGTGAAGCCTGCGGAAAAATTGTTTATTCACGCGAAGAAGTTTATAAGGCTGACATGATCCTTAAGGTATCGCCTGTAACGGCTGCCGAAACAGAATTTCTTAAACCCAAACAGACACTGATTTCTGCCTTGCAGATAGGAATACAACATGGAGATTATTTCCGGGGGTTGATGGCAAAAAAGGTTACGGCTCTCGGTTTTGAATTAATACAGGATAAAACAGATATTTTCCCTGTCATCCGTGCGATGAGTGAAATTGCTGGTTCCATGTCCATATTTATCGCGGCGGAATACCTTGCCGATACAGAATATGGCCGGGGTAAAATGTTCGGGGGAATTACCGGTATCCGCCCTTCCGAAGTCGTAATAATAGGGTCGGGGACGGTTGGTGAATATGCTGCCCGGTCTGCAATGGGATTAGGGGCGCTTGTAAAAATTTTTGATAATTCGGTCTATCGCCTTCGACGGTTACAAAATAACCTTGGAATCCGGGTATTTACTTCCATACTCCATCCTGCGGTCCTCCTGCAATCCATAAAAACAGCCGACGTGGTCATTGGCGCTATTCATTCAAAAAGCGGGAAGACTCCCTGTATTATTACTGAGGATATGGTAAGGGAAATGAAGGAGGGCGCCGTCATCCTTGATATAAGCATCGACCAGGGCGGTTGTGTTGAAACCTCACATCCGACTAATCACAAAAATCCTGTTTTTAATAAATATGGGATCACACATTATTGTGTGCCTAATATACCTTCCAGGGTACCTCATACCGCTTCCCAGGCATTGAACAATATTTTTGTCCCGATCATCCTGGATATCGGTCTTGAAGGAGGCGTTGAACACTTCCTGAATATCGACCCAGGCGTTCGTCATGGTGTATATCTTTACAATGGTACATTAACCAATCAATTTATCGGTAAATATTTTAACCTGCCTTACCAGGACATAGACCTTTTAATGGCGTCATTCCATTGAACCTGTTACGATTCATATTCCTATTATGAAAATCACCGGAACATTCAACAAATCAGAGCAATTTTTCGTTGTTACCGGTGAAAATGTCTTTATCGAACTTGAACAATTCCTCAATGATTTTTGCATCCTTCCTGTCAGGATATTTATTTTGGTGGATGAAAATACCAGGCATCATTGTCTTCCAATCCTACTTTCCCATTCCGTTATTCTTAAGAATGCTGAAATTATAGAGATCCCGTCCGGAGAAAAAAACAAATCCATCGAAACGGCGGTTCAGCTATGGAATGCACTAATGGAAAGGCGTGCCGATCGGCACGCCCTACTGATAAACCTTGGAGGTGGCGTCATTTCGGACCTGGGTGGATTTATTTCTTCGACCTTTCAACGGGGTATTCCCTATATAAATATCCCTACTACATTAATGGCACAGGTTGATGCTGCTATTGGAGGTAAAACAGGTCTTAATTTTGGAGATATTAAAAACCAGGTCGGGACATTTTACAATCCAAAAGCTGTTTTTATTCATTCCGGTTTTTTAAAGACACTTTCTAAGGATCATATTGCGAATGGATTTGCAGAAGTCATTAAATATGCGTTAATCGAAGATGCTATATTATGGAACAAATTAGAAAAACTCCTCCTGCATGAAAGTATTTTGAAAATACCTTCCAACAATCTTTTATGGGAAAAATTGGTTGACCGATCCATAAAAATCAAATATGACATAATAGTAAATGATTTCCATGAGGAGAATATCAGGAAATTGTTGAACTTTGGTCATACCTTCGGCCATGCATTGGAAGCCATGTCAATGAGGAATTTTAATCCCGGCTTACATCATGGACATGCGGTTGCCATGGGTATCATCTTCGAAAGTTATCTCTCCTTCAAACAAACAGGTCTTGCCAACGAGGATCTGAATTCCATAGTGTCTCTCATCTTGTTGAATTATGAATATTTCCCAATACAGGATTCCGGTTCAGAGCAACTTATCGAATTCATGTCTCATGATAAAAAGAATAAAGATCACAACATATATTTTACTTTACTTCAAAGACCGGGGAAAGCCATTATCGATCAGCGGTGTGATAGTGAATTAATACAAGATGCATTGGAGTATTATCATCAGTTACGGTAACAAACGGAAATCCATGAAAACGGTAACCCTAAAAAAGTCTGATAGAAATCTAAAAGGGACGATCCAACTTCCTTTCTCCAAGAGTCTTAGCAACAGGTTGATGATCATTAAGGCCCAGACTTCCGGAGATTTTCAGATCAAAAACCTTGCTAAGGCTGATGATACATTATTGCTGGCTGATCTTCTAAAACAGATTAAAGAGAGAAAACAACAAAAACAAATCGTGGAACTGGATACAGGAAATGCAGGCACAGCAATGCGTTTCCTCACAGCATACCTTTCTTCAAA
Source organism: uncultured Bacteroidales bacterium (assembly GCA_903929315.1). Taxonomy (GTDB): domain Bacteria; phylum Bacteroidota; class Bacteroidia; order Bacteroidales; family FEN-979; genus CAIYUC01. Next base: position 24,367 of record CAIYUC010000045.1, on the reverse strand, counting down.
ACAGGGAAAATGGATACTTACCGGATCCGAAAGAATGAAACTGCGCCCGATAGGTGCATTGGTTGATGCCCTGAGACTATTAGGCGCAGACATAGATTACCTTGCAAAACTAGGTTATCCGCCATTACTGATCAAAGGAAGGCCACTTCGGGGAGGCGAAATTACTATTGATGCCGGTATAAGCAGCCAATTTGTTTCCGCACTGATAATGACCGGCCCTTGTATTCCCGGAGGTATCACTATTCATCTCAGGGGAGAGGCCGTTTCAAAACCATACATCAATATGACCATCCGTCTATTGGAATACTTTGGGGTTCAGGTTAAAAGAGAGAAGAATAAAATTATCATTCCGGAATCAGCATTTCAGCCCATAGATTATATTGTTGAAGCAGACTGGTCATCAGCGGCATTCTGGTATGAATCTGCCGCTCTTGCTGATGAAGTTGACCTTATCCTTACCGGATTGAATTCCAACAGCCTTCAGGGAGATTCGATTATTTCAAGCATTTATCAGAATTTCGGAGTGACAACAGAATATCTTGAGAATGGTGTGAGGATAACCAAAGCGAAGAAAAAAATGGACGGATTTTATTTTAATTTTACTGATTATCCTGATATAGCGCCTCCCGTTATTACGACCTGCGCAGCGATTGGGATCCAGGGTCGTTTTGAAGGGCTGAAAAGCCTTAAGCTCAAGGAAACCAACCGCTTATTGGCATTAACAAATGAATTTAAAAAAATCGGGATCATCATTGAAATCCTTGATTCAACTGATAATGATCTTTCCATGGAATTTCCACCTTCAATAATGAAAATAACTCTTCCTCTCCGAATGGCATCTTATGGAGATCATCGTATGGCAATGACCTTTGCACCATTGGCTCTCAAAATGGGAACTATTACCATTGAAGACCCTGATGTAGTAAAGAAATCCTACCCGCAGTTCTGGGAACACCTGGCATCGTTGGGGTTTGAAATTCAATGATCGGGTTTTTTTACCACAATAGGCACAATAGGTCACATTAGAATAAATATTTTTTTTCTATTGTGCTCTATTGTGTCTATGTGGTGTACTTTATTATCATTTTATTATATGGAAAAAGACAGGTAATGAAAATAAAAAGACGGAAAAAGACTAAGAAATCTTTAATTTTGGATTTTTAATCATCCTTTCAATATTGTTCATGACATTATATAGAATTTATGCTTGTTGATATTTTTATCCCCTGCTTTGTCGATCAGCTTTTTCCCGGGACAGGTATGAATATGGTGAAAATCTTAGAGAAGCTGGGAGTGGATGTTCATTACAACGGCAACCAGACCTGTTGTGGCCAGATGGCTTTTAACAGTGGTTTCTGGGATGAAGCGAAGGAAATGGGAACCAAGTTCCTCCATGATTTTCCCAACGATCGTCCGGTCATTAGTCCTTCTGCGTCATGTGCCGGTATGGTCCGGAATTATTATTCCTGGTTGTTTCAAAATACCGGTCTTCATCATGAATATAAACAGTTAAAGAAAAATATGTACGAATTCACCGATTTCCTTGTCAATGTTTTAAAAACGGATGATACCGGTGCGATCTTTGATCATGTGGTAACCTATCATGATTCCTGTGCTGCATTAAGGGAATATGGCATAAAAAACGAACCCCGTATCCTGTTGGGTAAAGTCAAAGGTCTTGTATTACGGGAAATGCAGGATAATGAGGTATGTTGTGGATTTGGTGGCACATTCTCCGTTAAGTTTGAGAATATATCCACTGCTATGGCCGAGCACAAAGTAAATTATGCCCTTGAAACCGGTGCGGAATATATTGTCTCGACCGACACTTCCTGCCTGTTTCATCAACAGGCCTATATCAATAAACATAAACTTCCTATCAAAACCATACATGTCATTGATGTTCTTGCATCGGGTTGGTAGATAATAAAGCTGCGATGACATCTGAAAAATATTCCGGCATACTGGCACTTGAACTGAATATTGCGTCAACCTTCATAAGGAATACGATAAAACTTCTTGAAGAGGGAGCCACTATTCCATTCATAGCCCGTTACCGGAAAGAGATGACCGGTAGTATGGATGAAGTTCTTCTGATGAAGATCCGTGACCGGTTGATTCAATTGAAGGATCTTGATGCCCGAAGGGAAGTCATCATTAAATCACTCACAGAGCAGGAAAAACTCACCGGAGAACTTGAACTTGCGATAAACGATGCCAAGTCAATGGCTGAATTGGAAGATCTTTACCTTCCCTACCGCCCCAAGAGAAAGACCCGTGCGAGCATTGCAAAGGAAAAAGGTCTGGAACCTCTTGCAAAGATCATTCTTTCGCAAAAATACAACGACATTGAAAATAAAGCCCAACCATTTATAAATCCTGAGAAAGGAGTCCGCTCTGTGGAAGAGGCGATCCAGGGAGCTTGCGACATCATAGCCGAATGGATCAATGAACACATCTATGCACGGAAACGCATCCGGTGGCTCTTTCAGAGAGAGGGTTTGCTATGCTCCAAAGTCGCTAAGGGAAAAGAGGAAGAAGGTACAAATTATAAAAATTATTTCGATTTCAGGGAATTATTACTCAAAGCTCCTTCTCACCGTCTTCTCGCCATCTTAAGGGGAGAGAATGAATCATTCCTGAAAGTCATGGTTGAAGTGGATGGATTAAAAGCCCGGGAAATACTGGGAAATATATTTATTCATGGCAACTCAACTTCGTCGGAGCTTGTCAGGGAAACCATAAAAGACAGTTGCAAAAGACTTCTTTTTCCCTCCATGGAAACAGAAATGCGACAATGGGCAAAGGAAAGAGCAGACCGTGAAGCGATCAGGGTTTTCGTTGAAAACCTTCGCCAGCTTTTATTGGCTCCACCGCTTGGGCAGAAAAATGTGCTGGCCATTGATCCCGGGTTCCGTAGCGGCTGCAAGCTGGTATGCCTTGATAAGCAGGGGAAATTATTACATAATGAAACGATTTTTCCGCATCCTCCTCAATTGGAGGTCAAAGAAGCCATTCATAAGATCAAAAGTCTTGTGAAATCATACAAAATTGAAGCTATTGCAATTGGCAACGGTACGGCCGGGAGGGAAACTGAATTTCTGATCCGTGCCATTCCCTTCGAAAATGATCTTATTGCAATTATGGTGAATGAAAGCGGAGCTTCTGTCTATTCTGCATCGCCTGTCGCACGAAATGAATTTCCCGAATGGGATGTGACGGTGAGGGGCGCCATTTCTATCGGCCGGCGATTAATGGATCCATTGGCAGAGCTGGTAAAGATCGATCCCAAATCTATAGGTGTCGGCCAGTACCAACATGATGTCAATCAGAAACTTCTTCAGCAAAGCCTTGAGGATACTGTGGTAAGTTGTGTAAATTCGGTAGGAGTGGAAGTCAACACTGCAAGCGAACAACTCCTGACCTATGTTTCCGGACTTGGTCCGGGCCTGGCAAAAAACCTGGTGATGTACAGGAATGAGCATGGAGCCTTTCTGTCCAGAGAGCAGTTGAAAAAGATACCTCGTTTCGGAGACAAAGCATTCGAACAGGCAGCCGGTTTTTTAAGGATCAGGGATGGCGAAAACCCTCTCGACAGAAGCGCAGTTCATCCGGAAAGTTACCACGTTGTCTCTGACATGGCTAATAAGGCCCATTGTTCCATCCTTGATCTTATTGAAAGTCCTGAATTAAGAGGAAAAATTAAATTGGAAGAATTTGTTAATGACAGAACAGGGTTACCTACCCTACAGGACATCATGCAGGAGCTTGCCAAACCCGGGCGGGATCCACGGAAAAAATTTGAGCTGTTTGAATTTGCAAAAGAGATCCATTCTGTCAATGACCTGAAAGTCGGCATGAAACTGCCTGGAATTGTGACCAATATCACAAAATTCGGAGCCTTTATTGATGTTGGTGTTCACCAGGATGGCCTTGTGCATGTGAGCAATTTAGCAGATCGGTTTGTCAGGGATCCCAACGAGGTAGTAAAGATCAATCAAAAAGTTATGGTCGAGGTAATAGAAATTGATATTGAAAGAAAGAGAATTCAACTATCCATGAAGAACCAAAATATTAAGCCCGAATAAGCGTTTTTATAATGAATACAGTCCTGCCTTTGGCCTGAAGATGCCTAAAATGCATTTTATCACCGCAGAGACACAGAGGCGCAGAGAAATTAATTGATTGATGAAAAAATTTTTTACTTTACTAATCTTCATTGCTTCCTTCTTTTTTATAGAGCAGGCTTATTCCCAAAGAATCCTGGGTGCGTTTTCGGCCGGAATGAACATGACTCAGGTAGATGGGGATGAGATTTATGGCTTTCATCATTATGGTTTCAATGGCGGCCCTTCGGTTATCATTCCATTTACAAAAAATAAAAAATGGACAGTTACGCTGGAATTGATATACTCGCAGGCAGGTAGTTACCAGAAAGTTGGTCCAAACGACACAACCGGACAACGACAACCCTATTATAAGCTCAACCTGGACTATGCAGAAATCCCGGTACTTGTGCATTTTACGGATAAGAATGCAGTATCAGGAGGATTGGGTTTCTCATACGGACAACTGGTCAATGTCAAAGAGTGGGAACATGATTCACTGACAATTAACAACCTTCAGGGTCCCTATAAGAAAAGTGACATTGATTTTCTTGTTGATATCAAAGTAAAATTATGGCAGCGGCTCTGGTTGAATTTCAGGTATTCTTATTCCATGGTGAAGATCCGGACCAGGGTGTTCCAGAATCAGCTTTATCCGACTCCAAATAATGACTGGACCCGCCAGCAATATAATAATATTCTGACATTCAGGCTTACCTACGTTTTTAATCAGGAAATAATTCATAAAAAGCAGACGAAGCCGAAAGGACATTAAACAATCCGTTTCATAATCCTCAGATTATGAGTGTATCGCTGTTCTTCTTCGTTGTAGATTCCAAGATGATCAATAATATCGATGCGAACTTTCCCGGAAGCATGGATAATCCTGTTTTTATCCATAAACAGTCCTACATGGGTGATATCCCCATCAAGGTTATCGAAAAAGGCGAGGTCTCCGGGTTCGGCTTCGGTTACAAAATTTAATGTTTCACCCTGGGTAGCCTGTTGAGCCGCATCACGCAGAAGTTTTATCTTTTTTAATTTAAAGACCATCTGAACAAATCCTGAACAATCGATCCCAAAAGGCGTGCGACCTCCCCAGAAATATGGCGCATTGAGAAACAGCAAGGCGTCGTCAATGATCGACTGTTTTGCCTTAAGCCGTTCCCTTGGTGTGATAGCAGCTTCAAATACTTTGATATCTGAAATAAGCCCGTCAAAACTGAAAGTTTGCCTTCCTATGCTGAACTGCTGACCATCATAACCCGGTAAAGAACTGCCCAGCATGATCGGAAGCATGGTCTGCTTCGTATCATTTGAAATGAGTTGGACAAGGTCGATACTTACTGCCGCATCCAGGTTGAACAAGCGGATAAATTCAGATTCTTCCAATGGATGGAATTGTGCTGAATGAATCCAACCGGTATAATTATCATAAGAAAGCTGGATCATCAGCCATTCATTCTCTTTTTGAAGGATCCTGTAGAGTTCTCCGAACAGAATCTGGGTCACCATCTCACTTTTATGAGAAGGTACCGCTCTGACAGGAATAACGCTTTGAAGACAGATACCAAATTCCATCAATGGTTGTTTTTTTGATTCATGTCAAAGGTAGGAATATTTTTTAACTCTTCCAGGGGACATCCTCCACAACCCAATTCACAATCTTTACATTCATGCAAGGGATTTTTAAAATACTTAACGATCCGGTATATGGCGTAGGAGAGGGCTGCGAGGACAATGATGATGGAAAGGATGATCTGTAACATTATAGTCAGGAATTACTTTACCTTAAATAAACAAACTACCGATCTGGAAGACGCAGAATGATAATATCCATGCTAATGAAGTTGTATAGATGATCAGAAAGGTCGTCCATTTCCAACTGGAAGATTCTTTTTTCACCGTGGCAATTACTGCAATACATGGCATATAGATGAGGATAAACAATAAATATGAAATTCCTGCAAGGGGGGTAAATACCCTTGTACCCGATCTGGGACCATCATGATAGGTCTCTGACTGAATAATGGCCGAAAGATTTGGTTCAACATTTTTTTCATGATAATGACCGGATCCAAAAAGTACACCCATGGTACTGACGACCACCTCTTTTGCTGCAGCTCCTGTGATCAGACTGACGCCCATTCTCCATTCAAAACCCAGGGGACGGATTACCGGTTCAATCGTTCGACCGATCTTACCAATGTATGAATTCGATAATTGTTGTTCAGGAGTTATATGACTGCCTCCTCTCGGAAAATATTCCAAAGCCCAGATCAGGATGACAGCGATCAGAATGACTCCCCCCATTTTACTCAGGTAATGTTGTCCTTTATCCCACATATGACGGACAATAACTTTCATGGTTGGCATGCGATAGGGGGGAAGTTCCATCACAAAAGGCGCTGCTTTATTCCTGAATAAAGTTCTTTTGAACAGGATCGATATAAGAATAGCAAGTAAAATGCCTATAAGGTATAATCCAAAAATAACAGTTCCTGCATATTTCGGGAAAATGGCACCGGTAATAAGGATATAAACCGGCAGTCGTGCACTGCATGACATGAAAGGATTTATAAGCATGGTCAACAGCCTGTCATTCCTGTCTTTCAGTGTGCGTGTCGTCATGATAGCAGGAACATTACAACCAAAACCCATGATCAGGGGGATGAATGACTGCCCGTGAAGGCCGATCTTATGCATCAGTTTATCCATAATGAAGGCGGCTCTTGCCATGTACCCGGTATCTTCCATCAGGGAGATAAAAAAGAAAAGGATCAGGATATTCGGCAGAAAGATGATTACGCTGCCTATCCCATTGATTATACCATCTACCAGAAGATCTTTAAAAGGTCCGGCAGGGATCAATGTGTTGACTTCACTTCCGATCCATTTGACGATCAGGTCTATTCCCCTTTTGGGATATTCACCCAATACGAAGGTGGTTTCAAACATCATCCAGAGAAACACAATAAAAATGGGAAATCCCAGGATCTTATGAGTAAGATATTTATCGATTGATTCGCTGGGGGTCCTGCCATTGTTCGGATGCTGATTTACTACCATTGTTTCTTTCAATGCACCGGTAATAAAACCATATTTGGCATCCGTGATAAGAGTATTGGAATCCTCGTTCAGCGTACTCTCCAAACGTCTTGTCTCAAGATCAGAAACCGCTGATATTTCATCGATATGGCCTGAATCCGATAGCTCCGGAAATATTTTTGTATCCTTTTCAAGGAGCCTGATCCCATAATATCGCGATGAAATACGGTCAGTCAGTGATTTATCTTTCCAGATCGAATCTTGTATTTTTTTCAGGGATTTTTCAATTTCCTGTCCATAATTGATATGGACATGACGGACCACAGGATCACGGTCTTCATAAACCTCTATGATACGGTCAAACAGTTCTTTTATCCCGGTCCCTTTGGAGCTGACTGTTGGAATGATCGGGATTCCAAGGAGTTTCCCAAGCGCTATATAGTCCAGGATGTCTCCGGTCTTCTCCAGTTCGTCATACATATTCAGGGCCATCACAACCCTGATATCCATATCGATAAGTTGTGTGGTAAGATACAGGTTCCTTTCCAGGTTTGAAGCGTCGACAACGTTCACCACGATATCTGAGAAATTTTCCAGGATGTGCTTCCTGACAAATATCTCTTCAGGTGTATAAGCACTCAGGGAATAGGTTCCGGGTAAATCAGTGATGTTAAAAGTATATCCGTTTTGCCTGAATTTTGCTGTTTTCGAATCCACTGTCACACCGGAAAAATTCCCGACATGTTCCCTTGAGCCTGAGGCAAAGTTGAAAAGGGTTGTTTTTCCGGAATTTGGGTTTCCGACAAGGGCAATATCAATGATCTTCCCTTTTTCCCGGGCTGAAGTTTTAAGTTCGGCATCGATGATCGTTCCGTCATAGCCCTCAAGCTCCTGGATCTCTTCAACTTTCGAAAGAGCTTCTTCCATTGACATCACTTCTATCAGGCGGCTTTCGCTTCTTCGTAAAGAAATATTGTACCCCATGAGCTTATATTCAATAGGGTCTGATAGAGGAGCTGATTTTATCACGGTAACTTCCTTCCCTTTAACGAATCCCATTTCGGTGATCCGTTTACGAAAAGCGCCACGACCTTTGATTTTAATGATAATTCCCGCTTCCCCCTGGTGAAGATCGAAAAGAGTTGACAATTAATTTAGATTAAATTAAAACAAAGATAAAAAAATTTTCAATACAACTTGCAAAAGTTTTTTCACCACAGAGGCATGGAGGCACAGAGAAAAAAAATATTGATTTCGATTTTTTAGATCGTCTTCGCGCCTTAGCGGTGAAGATCTTTAGGACTCAGATACTTAAAAATGTTATTATAGGAAAGTTGCTGCCGATGCTCTGATATAGTCAGAAGCTTCCGGTCCGAGGTTGAAAATAAGGTCGATGACACTTAAATTTGGCAGAAATCCAAATTTCGGAATGAAGGGTTGCTGGTATTCCGGAAAAGAAATCTTGCTGAAATCCATTTTCCGTCTTACAAGATTTCGCTTGTCCAACAGGTCATTCGGTTGCTTACTATAGTGATCCGTAAGCTCAATTTCTTTTTCTGATCCCAGTATCTTGAATATTACTTTAAGCAGTTCCGTATTTAATTCTAAAAGAAGATCAAATCTTTTCCTGTAAAATGGTTCAAAATGATCCCGGTAATAAAGAAAAAAAGGAGAATTGTTATATGCAGTTTCAATCGACCGCCAATGGATCTTTTGCCAGGGGTTGGTATAAGAGATTTGAATATCTTTCACCATTGTATGGTTCCCATATACCTTGTAAACGGGTATGCTTAAAATTTGCGGACCATTCGGCCCGTAAATGACACAATGGTTGCGGCAGGTTTGTTTGGTGTAGGTTTCAAATCCTTCAATAATAACCTTTTCCGATCCTAAACAGGCGGAGATAATGGAAATGGGAGGAAGGTAAGAGGTAGATAACAGGATTGACATCCACTATTAATTCTGTTCCTTTAATTTTATTTTTGCACTTTTAGCACATCCTTGATCGCCTGGACATAAGTTTCTTTGGGTAACAGTCCAACTGACATAGTGGGTTTACCGGTTTTCGGTATCATAAGAATTGCAGGGATGGACCTGACATTGAAAAGTGAAGCCAGTTTTTTCTCTGCGTCGGTATTTACTTTATAAATGACGATCTTTCCCTTGTATTCTTTAGCCAGATCTTCCAAAATCGGCCCAACCATCCTGCAAGGACGACACCAGTCAGCATAAAAATCCACAATACAAGGCAGTCTTCCTAAATAAGAAAAGGTTTTCGGATCTTTCTGATAATCCCATATGGCCTTGCGGAACATATCACCTGTTAAATACACCACGGTTCCTTCCGTTAAAGTTGTTTTCTTGTCTTCATTGTTATTTCCTCCCGTGATGCTACAGGTATTAAAAACCAACAGAATCGAGACAATTATAAGGAACGCAATCTTTTTCATATTTTTTTACTTGAAACAAGTTACAAAATTATAAAATATTTTAATATAAATCGCATAAATATCACTATTTTTATTTTTATCAAGAAAAAACTTTTAAAAACTCACCCCCTCAATGGGACTGATTAAAAAGTACGACGGAAGATAATTATTTTTCCTTTGTGCCCTTAGTGCCTTCTTAGTGTTCATTGTGGTTAAGTGTTGTATGAATTAACCACTATGGTCACAATGTTTTACACAAAGTTCACAAAGACTTTTTAGTCAACCCCAGGTTTCGGTAAGTGGAATGAAGATAAGACACTTGAATTAAATGATAAATTACCAGAATGCCTTAAAAAGAAAGGGCATATGGATGCCTTGTATAGAGGCGAATGAACCTGATTAATTGATCACCACCTTTTTTGTCGTTACCCCACTATCACCCGTGAGCCGTAATAAGTACATACCAGCAGGTATCCCCGAGATATCGAATTTTTTCTCCTGGATCCCGGATTCGAAAATAAAATTTTCCTTTCGGATACTTTTCCCTTCAATGTTCAATAATTCGGCTTTTACCTGTTGGGCTTTCGGATTTATCAATTGAATCATGAGAAATCCGGATGCAGGGTTTGGATAAATGCTGACATTCGGTAGATTTGAGAGATCGTTAATTCCGACCGGGTACGTAGAATAAAATCCTTCCCAACCCTGATCATTAATGGAACTATTGGAAACAAACATGATAAACATTTTACCGCTTGGTGCAGTTACCGGGCCAGGAAGGTTATCTGAATTATAGTCACCTGAAAATTCACCCAGAAGCTGTGCTGTTGTATAATCATATACGCTAACGACGTCATTTTCAGATTCAGTTTTAAAATAGGTAAAATATAAAGTCACCGGGTCTGTTGTACCCGTGGGAATGATTTCCCACCTGCAACCGGTTTGGTTTTTATAATTGAAATTGTAACTCCCGTCACTGATATTGCCTGATGGAGATGTGAGGGTAGTCAATCCCTGGCACCAGTTCATGCTTGTCGTGGTATAGGTTGCAAACCAGCCGGATTTGGTCGTTGAACTATTTGTAACAAACGTTACCAATGCTTTATTCCCGGGAACTGTCATAGCAGAAGGAATGTTGGCTCCTGAAAACTGACCGATAACAGAATCGTTCGATGTAGATCCTTTGTAGATCGTAACAACATCAGTTCCTCCTTCTGTTTCAAACCTGTTAAAAGTAATTGTTATGCTGATAATGGAATCAGAAAGGCTTTGAGGAGAAATCAACCAGCTGCAATTTGCATTGTTGTGATAATTTCTTGGTCCGCTGCCGTCTTCAAAAGTTCCTGCCAATGAAGTCAGTACAGTTTGTCCCTGGCAGAAATAAGGATAGGTATAGAACGTTGTATCAGGATATAAGTCAACGATAGCCCCCTGACCATTCGTAAAGTCATCTCCTCCAGGGTTCAGGTTATTCAGGTAATAATATCCATTGCAGGATCCGCTCCATCCCCAGTTGAAATGAAAATAATCCGTTCCCTGGTATCCATCCATCACGAAAGCATGGCCTCCTGTCCCATATCCATCGTAATACATCGGACGTGCATGATCAAGGTTATCTCTCATCATACTTTCCCATTGGGATTCCGAATAACTGTCTTTCTCCAGGAGTTGAGCTTCTGAACCATAGTTAAAATATGTTATCAGGGAATTAAGAGCATCACTGCTGTAAGCCCCTGAACCATTTGGTGAGTACATCATGTTGACCGAAACCCCCGCGTGCCAGATTAAGGTGGGTATTGAAGTGTCTTGTGATACAATAGAGTTCATCATATTGTTCCATTGATAAGTCGTATTTCCGAAATCAGCGCATTGCTGAGGGTATCCCCAAGGAGTATAGCAATGGCTTCCAGACCCTGTCAGGGGATATCGGTAATAGTACATTACCTGTGACATTGCAGTTGCCACACATCCTGCCCATACACGGCCAGCCGGTCCTGCCGGATCCAAAGGGCAAAGGAGGTTATAGTTAGCACCCTGATCCCATGTGGAAAGGAGCAATGGCGCGACATCACTGGTGGGCATCAGAGGTGTTAGCTTGCCGGAATCATTTGTGGAAAGTCTTACCCATTCATTCCGGATTTCATCTGGTGCCTTAAAACCCTGTGCAGCTCCGTAATCAATTTGTTTTGCATACCCTTCCACCCAGTTTATGAATTGGGGTGGTTGGTTTTCCTCACTATAGATTCCGTCAAAAGAATATGCAAGGACGGGTGTGACAGCATCATCAGCAGAAACAATGACATACCCGGTATTTTCGAGATTAAAAACCCAATAAACCAGTCTTCCGTTGTAAGAAATCGGGAAAGTTTCTTTAATCTTCAGGTTATTGAATGGAATATTATGATACTGGTTGACACGTTCATAATAAAAATTCAACCCAATTTTTTTTGCCGTGTTAAGGTCGACCTGTTTTGCAAATGCAGTTGTAATAAAAACTACCATGATAATCAATGCAATGGAAAAGATTTTTTTGTGCATGGTTGATGAGCTTGCTTTAAGGATTAGTTTATAATCAATTTTTGTAAAGTTAGGCATTTTTCCGTTCTTATTTGCAGAAGATAAATTCCCTTTGGGTAGTTTGAAATATCAATTGATTTTGTATATCTTCCGGTTCCGGATTTATTTGTTTCAGAAAACAACGTATTACCTTGCACTGAGATCAGGGTAATTGTTACAGGTTCGGGTTGCTCATTAAAAAAAGAGATATTAACTTCTCCGCTGGTTGGGTTTGGAAATATTCTCAATGCCCGGATATCAGCATCATCATTTATCCCAAGATTTTTTCTTTGAGGATAATAAACTTCCCAACCCTTGCCGGTTATTGAACCATTCGAAGTGAAAATAAGAAACATCGTTCCACTCGGAGATGTTACGGAATCAGGAAGATCCGGCGCTTCATAGGAACCTGAGATTTTTGCCAGGTAATGAGCAGGATTAGCATCTGCAAGGTCATGTATTTCGAGTACATCATTGTCGCGTTCTGTGTCAAAAGATGTAAAATACAATGTCAGAGGTCGTCCATCCTGGTGTTGAGGAGTAATTCTCCATTTGCAATTTGTTTTATTATAGTAGGTAAAATGCAGGCTGCCATCTGAAATTTCAGCTGTGTCTGCAGTGATCGTTGTCAGCGGGTTACACCATACCGGCGAAGCCGAAGAATAGGTGACAAACCATCCCGGAGCAACAGGCCCTCCATTAGCTGAAAAGGTTATCAGCATTTTATTCCCGGCCAGTGTATCTGCCAGGGGAATTGAATTTCCTGAATAGGACTTGAGAAGGGGGGAATTGGTTGTTGATCCGGTATAGATCTTCACAGAATCAACCGGACTTATTTGAAATCTACTGAATGTCAGGATGATTTGAAAAATCGAATCCTCATTTGTTTGTGGATCTATGAGCCAGGAGCAGCTTGCATCAGAGTGATAATTTTCGAGTGGTCCGCTTCCATCTTCGAAACTGCCTTCCCTGAAATTCAACGTTGTATTACCTGTGCAGTAAGCAGGATAATTGTAATGAAGGGTATCAGGATAAATATTAACGATCAGCTCTTGTGCAAGATTAAAATTGTTTCCACCCGGTGTCAGGTTATCAAGGTAAAAATAACCATCATCCGAACCTGCCCACCCCCAGTTGAAATGGAAATAAGTGGTATCCTGGTATCCGTCGCATACGAAAGCATGTCCAATTGTATCCGGAGTTGACCAACCGGCATAATACAACGGCATTTTCCTGTCGAGATGGGCGATGATCAGGCTGTCCCAATTCAGGTTGGTGCTATCGCGAAAGACATATTGTGTTTGGGGTGAATATTTAAAATAGGTTTTAAGTGAATAAGCTGCTTTATGGTTAAACATCCCTGAACCACCCGCACCATAGACAAGGTCGCAGGAAACGCCGAGTTGATAGAGTAATTCAGCAATACCATGGTTGCTTGAATTAATGGAATTAGTCATGTTGTTCCACTGGTACCAGGTAGAATCGAAATTGGCATGCAGTGTACCAAATGGAGGGTCTTCATAAGAATAAGAACCTGTTCCGTGATCCGGCCAGCGATAGTAATACATGATCTGTCCCATTGCAGTTGGAACACAACCTGCATAGGCATGACCACCAGGTCCTCCTGTTGCTAACGGACACATCTCGTTGTAAAATGTATTTTGATTCCAATTTGATGTAATTAACGGCTCCACTGAATGCTGGTTTTTGAAAGGAACAAGAGACGAATGATCAAACGTCTGCAAATGATCCCATTCTTTTTGGGTTTGTGGAGATGGTTGGGCATTGATCCCGATTGCATACCGGATCTGATTTTCGTATTGTTTCATCCAGCTTACAAACTGGGGAGGTGTATTTTCATCCGAATAATTTCCTGCCCACGAATAACCAAGCACCGGAATAACGGCATCATCGGCTGATACTATCACAAATCCTTTCTTCTGCAGGTTGAAAATATAATATAGAGGATTATTTAGGAAGGAGGTTGTGAAAGTTTCCAGGATCTGTATTTCACTGAGATCAGTAGGATGGTATTGATTGATCCTTTCATAATAAAAATTTATTGCAACCTGTCGTGCATCCTGAAGGGGAACTTGTTTCCCCCAACCTGAAATTCCGCAAAGAAACAAGAAAAAAATAAGAGTAGATTTTTTCACCATCCTTAAAAATCTGGTTTTTACTCTTTTTAACTATATACAAAGGGATGACACCTGTTTGACAGATGTCATCCCAAAGAAGGTTTTACATCCCTGAATTATTCAATCGTGATTTTTTTGTTTGCAATGGCCTGATCACTTATCAAACGAAGCAAATAAACTCCTTTTGGCAGTGAAGTGAGATTCAGTTGTTTATTAATGTCACCCTTGAGATTACCAAGCGATTCACTAAACAATGTTACCCCATTTAAAGATAATACATCAACCTTCACTGTTTGATTTTTAGTCAGATAAAAATTAATGTTGATAAGCCCTTCAGTGGGGTTAGGATAGATGACAAGGTTATCGAATGCCTTTTTCTCATCTAATCCAACGTTCATGCTGTAGCTTGCGCTCCAACCGTCATCACGAATCGAATTGTTGGTAGAAAATACGATATACATCTTACCGCTAGGGCAGGTTACCGTCGCTGGTGGTGTTGTATAATCCCCTGAATAGGTAGCCAGTAAATCTCCATTCTTATAATTATAGATTTCTAGTTTATCATTGGTTGGTTCCGTTTTAAAGTTATCGAACGACAATGTAATGGTTGAAGCCCCGGGTGGTTCAATGAGCCATTTGCAAAGAGACCCGTTTCTATATTGGTAATTGGCGCTACCGTCAGTAATATCTCCGGTTTGCGCAGTCAGGTTTGTCTGGGCTGCACAGAAAGTAGCCAGGGTTGCAGTATAGAGTGCCAGAAATCCTGACGCTGTATTTGCGCTATTGGATACAAAGGAAATGAACAATTTACCACCGGTGGAGACAACATTCGATGGAAGTGTGGAACCTGTATAAGATCCCAGGAGCGGAGCGGTTTGGCTTGTTCCATCATATACGTTAACATGATCAGAAGGGTCTACATTGAACTTGTCAAAAGATAATGTGATGCTGGAAATACTGTCGTTGGGCGCGATCAGCCAGTTGCAGTTAGCATTGTTCTGGTAATCGTTAACAGGTCCGCTGCCATCTTCAATGGATCCAAAATCCCAGGAAGTTATATTCGTTTGTCCGGAGCAATAAGAAGGATAATAGGAAGGATCTGGGGTAATATCAAATACCGCGCCTTGTTGTGAGTTAAATGTATAAGGTGCAGGATCTATATTATTGACAGAGAAATAGCCGTTTTCATAACTTCCCCATCCCCAGTTGAAATGGAAAAAGTTGGATCCCTGATAGCCATCGCAAACCCAGGCATGCCCGCCCCCCGGTCCTTGACCTGTATAGATCAAAGGTTCGCCTAAATCGAGATTGGCTCTCATTTTATTTTTCCAGCTGGTAGAATCAGAATACCTGTTTGAATAATTAACAGTGCTTGAATATTTGAAATAATTATGCAATGCATTCGGTACTTTCGTAACATATGCACCTGAAGCGTCACATCCGAAATCCATGTCAATTGCTACAGCGGCATGGTAAGAGATGAGCGCTTCGGGGTTACACTGTTGAAGGATGTTATCGGTCATACCATTCCAGTCGTAGTGTGTGGTATCAAAATCAGCGCAATAGCTCTGTCCGTTGTAATAATAAATATCACAATGATTACCTTGTCCGGTCCATGGATATCTCCAGTAATACATAACCTGTACCATTGCAGTGGCAACACAGCCTACCAGAGCGTGACCCTGGTCTGAACCCGTGCAGGCTGGATCCGCCGGGCACATTGCATTGTAAGGAAAATCCTGGTTCCAGTTACAGGTAACCATGGGGGCTACATCCAGCGGGGCTTTAAGGGCAGTCAGCTCTGGAACTCCGGTTACCGAGAGATGGCTCCAACTCCCCGTGATATTACTAGTAGGGAGAAGCTTTGCTTCACGGGCATAAACAATTTGATGCTTATAAGTTTCCATCCAGAATTTGAATTCCGGTGACTGATTCTCTGTCGTGTAGGACGTCTCAAAAGAATACCCGAGAACCGGTTCTACTGCATCATCGGCTGCAATAATAATGAACCCCCTGTCATTGATGTTGAATACATAATAAACCGGATCACTGTTATGTTTTACTACGAATTCAGCGGTGATCGCAATTGAACTGTAAGAGGTATTGGTCATCCGGTTGATCTGTTCGTAAAAACTGTTCTTTGCAACCAGCCTTGCGTCTTTGATATCAACAATCTTTGCCAGGACGGAAAGGTTTATTCCAATTAATAAAATGGAAAAAAGGAGCAGAAATTTTTTCATTTTCGATGGATTTTTTGTGAATAGATAAGAGGGAATTTCAATTAGGTTACAAAATTAATGATTTTATCCTATATTACAAAGGTTTACTATAAAATTTTTTCATTATAAATTAACGATCTGCGGACATCTGAAAAATATCTAAATTCGCTGTTTCAAACATCCGGAAATGCCGATACTGATTAAAAACATTAAGGAACTTGTCCAGGTTGAAGAAAGTCCCAGGCCGAAAGTCGCCGGCAAGGAAATGTCGGAGCTTAACACCATCAGGAATGCATGGTTACTGATCAGGGGCGACAGGATCGCTGATTTTGGCCATTCGTCGCGTATCCCTGCCGGGATTGAGGATGGGAATAATGTAGAAGTTATAGATGCTTCCGGTAAAATGGTATTTCCCTGTTTCTGCGACAGCCATACTCACCTGGTCTATGCCGGTAGCCGTGAAATCGAATATATCGACAAGATCAAAGGATTAAGTTATGAAGAGATTGCCAGGCGCGGCGGAGGTATTTTAAATTCGGCAAAGAAGTTACACCAGGCATCCGAAAAAGAGCTGATAGAGCAGGCATTAACAAGGTTGCAGGAGATCATGATGTTGGGTACCGGGGCTGTCGAAATTAAGAGCGGTTATGGTCTTACTGTTGAAGATGAATTGAAAATGTTACGGGTGATAAAAAAGTTGAAGACGTTGTCACCTATCACAATCGTTCCGACCTTTCTGGGCGCCCATGCAATACCGGCTGAATATCAAAACAGGCGCGGGGAATATGTCGACATGGTCATTTATGAGATGATCCCGCAGGTCGCATCGGAAGGACTGGCAGATTTTATTGATGTTTTCTGTGACCGTGGATTTTTTACAACCGATGAGACTGACCGGATATTGCTGGCTGGGATGAAATATGGATTACGTGCGAAGATCCACGCAAACGAATTGGATTATTCGGGTGGCATTCAGGTTGGAGTAAAATATAATGCCTTATCTGTTGATCATCTTGAATATACAGGGAATTCCGAAATTAAATGCCTGAAAGAATCCATGACCATGCCAACAATTTTACCCGGTGCGGCATTTTTCCTGGAACTGCCTCAGGCGCCGGTGCGTAAAATGATCAATGCCGGACTTCCGGTTGCGCTGGCCAGTGATTTTAATCCGGGCTCCTCACCTTCAGGGAATATGCAGTTCATCCTGTCATTGGGATGCATTAAATACAAGATGCTTCCCGAAGAGGCCATCAATGCTGTGACAATCAATGGCGCTTATGCTATGGGATTAAGTGAAGAATATGGCAGTATCGCAAGGGGAAAAATAGCAAATCTCTTTATATCGAAACCAATACCAACTTACGAATTCATGCCATATGCCTTTGGAAGCAACAAAGTGGAGACGGCTATTTTAAATGGCGAAATAGTGAAATGGCGAAATAGTGAAATAGCGAAATCTTAAAAAAATTGTCAAGTCCCGGCTTGGTAAATTCAATTATTCTGTCACGCGTCACGCGTTTCGCGTCACGTTTTTAAAATCACCTGACAACCTTCAATGCTTCATCCGTCGCTTCCAGTAATGGTTTGATTGAGATTTCACTGCCGACGGCATTCTTCATCCAGAGCTGTGGGATCAGACGACCTGCAGAATAGATCCGGATCGCTTCGCTTCCGAAATCTTTTCCTTTGAAGAACTGGGTCAGTTGGAATTCAATCAGATGGCCAACCGGGTAATTCGACAGATAAAGCGGATCCTCAATCATATGTGAATAGATGCCAAGGATAGGAGTGTCTTTCACTCCAAGGATATCTGCAAAGTATTTGTTCCAGATCTCTTTGGCAGCGCTGGTAACGGTCTCCTTCAGTTGTTGCGGGGTTGCATCAGGATGATCGTATAACCATTTCCACACTTTCATATCGATCAGCGATACACCCATGATCTCATAGGCCATCCAGAAATCATCCAAAGTTTCCAGTTGTTCCTTGTTCGGGGTATTGTCTTTTATCCCGAGGAATTCCAGATCGTGTTTCTGGAAATTGAAAGCAAAAGCCTCCGTAAAGGCCGTGTTCGGAACACCTGCCATCATATAATAATCAATCATGTATAATGAGATCGTCTGCTCTACATTATGGCCAAGCTCATGGCAGGCAATGTTATATCCTTTATAATCCATACCGTTTTTGCCAATGCGGGTGCGAAGATGATTTTTATCCCCTTTCATGGAGGAGGGCCATGCATGACCTGAGCCTCTGGCAGGATCAACAGTGATGTGGGAAGCGATCTCTTTCGCTTTATCAGGTTTGAATCCCATCTTGATAAGAATGTCAGGAATATCTTTTTCAAAAGCTTCCGTGTTGGGATATTTCTTTTCGGTCATCTTATCCAGCATCCCCTGGTCCATGCTGCTCCTTGATTTGAAGCCGTCGTACCAAATATCAAAGGGTTGTAGAGGACGACCCAACCGGTTACTGATCAGGGCAGCTACCTGTTTGATCTCCGAAGAAGAACAGAATCCGGTGAATAATTTTTCCACCTCGTCGACGGGAATCTCCATACCTTCGTCAAAGGAACGGCTTATATATGTAGGATACATAGGTGTATAGGTATCCACTGCCTTCAAAGCCTTGAAGTTATTGATGAACATTTGGTAACGGGTGTCGGGTTCAGGGTTATTCACAACTTCTTTTCCGTCTTTGAAAAGCTTATTGGTATTGGGATTCCATTGAAATTTAGGGTTATTGATGACGCTATCGGGAATATCCTGGTTGACAATGTGCAGCATTACCTGGTAGATCATTTTTTGTTTGGTCAGGCCTTCTTCCGTTTTGTTGTAATTTGCTTTGATCTCGTCCCTGAGATTCCAGTGTGAGAGTAATTTCATATCTTTCGGGAAATGTGTTTTACCCTGGTCATCCAGGAGGTTTCCAACATAAATGTTATAGCTTGCAATATAATTACCGGCGGCTGCAAGTGCATCGGAGGATTTTTGGTTAACATCTGCCGGTACGTGAGAGGTAAAGAAATCGCCTAAACGGGCATAAGCCCATTCCTTGCGGGTCCATTTCGGGCCGAGATCTTCTTTTTCTTTCAGAGAATAAAAAGGGAAATTCAGGCCAACGATGTAGGCTATTTTATTAGCAAAAAAATCGTCATTGAAATGAGAGGTGGGATCATAGGCACCAAAGATATCATCGATGTTATATACATCACCGATATCTAGTTGAGAAGGGCGTTTCAGGAAGAGGCTGATCATATTGAAATGACCAAACAATGCCTCGGAATTATCCTGGAGGCGGTTGAAAATTTTATCAAGCTTATCAGGATCGTTGATGAACTGTTTCGTGCAAAATTCCTGGAATTCTTTGGGTGTACCGTCTTTTTCTGTCCAAAGAGAAGCAATCTGGCCAACCCCTTTTTCGATATGTGTCTTATTCTTGTCACCATATTGCTTGATCAGTAAAGTAATCGCACTATCTGTGGTAGCCTTGGAGATAAATGTCGTGTTCGTGACTTTCTCAGTTTTGACCTCCTTGTTCATGCACTGGCTCAGGAAAAAAGCCAACGGAATAAGGAAGAAGATCTGTGTTTTTTTCATAAAAATGATTTTTATTGATTTGTATGTAAAAATAAAGAATATTAAAACAAATAATGGAAAAATCCAGGTGAATTAAATATATCCGGAGAGAATTTTCTTCAATGTTTCATAGTCATGCGCCACCGGAAACCGAGGATAATCCTTGATGACATTATCCGGCGGACGGAAAAGGATCCCCACTTCGGCTTGTTTCAGCATATTGATATCATTGTATGAATCCCCCATCCCGATCACCTGGTAGTTCATGCTTTGCAGCGCTTCGGCAGTCCTGCGCTTTGGATCTTGCTGGCGGAGCTTGTAATCAATGATCATGTTATTTTCATCAATTACAAGTGTATGGCAGAACAGGGTAGGCCTGCCAAGTTTTTTCATCATCGGATCGGCAAACTGGATGAAAGTATCGGATACGACAATGAGCTGGGTTCTTTCTTTAGCCCATGAAATAAAATCAAGCGCACCAGGAAGAGGCTGTATCGTTTCAATTACATTCTGGATATCCTTAAGGGTCAGACCTCTCTCCGCTAAGATTTTAATGCGGCCTTTCATCAGGACATCATAATCGGATATATCACGGGTAGTTAAACGAAGTTCTTGTATGCCTGTCTTTTCGGCAACATTGATCCAAACTTCAGGAACGAATACTCCTTCGAGATCTGAGCAAATTACATACATAAATAGTTAATAATTAACAGTTAACAACTAATAATAAAAACTGAAAGTCAACCTGTTCACACTCTTCTTGAACTGACTAACAATTATAGCAAATCATTATTTTTATTCTTTGTGTACATTGTGCAATCATTGTTCAGTGTGGTTAAGTTTTTTAAAAATTAACCACAAAGGTCTCAAAGGTTTACACGAGGGTCACAAAGACTTTCTATACAATCTTCCAAGGGGTAAGGTGTTTTGAATATTAACGATTTTTAAAAAGTCTTTTGTAAGTATTCTTTAAAAGAAAGGTAATTATTTTCAAGCTTGCCAAATGTTTCCGGTTTGGTTTCAAGCCCTTGCAAACTTTCCGGTAATGGAGGATCAATTCCCAGTATGGCTTTTATTTCATCGGGGAACTTTGCCGGGTGAGCCGTTTCAAGGGATATGCAAAGCTGGTCGGGTCTATCCTCACCGGGATTTCTATGGAGATATTCCATCAGGCCTGCCCATCCCACAGAACCATGAGGTTCCAGGAGAATATGATGGTTTAAATAAGCATCTGCAATCGTATCCCGGGTTTTTGTGTCGGGAATACAAACTGACCAGAGCTCTTTACGCATCAGCCCGAGATCGGCCTGCTTGTGTATTTTGCCTGTCTCATCCATTACACCATGATAAACAGCTACGAGTCTTGAAAGATTACTGGGATGACCTACATTCATGGCGCTTGAGATGCAATTCCGCGAAGGCTCTATCTTTTTATAGATGCCTGAATAGAGATATTTTGGAAACTCATCATTCTCATTCGTGGCAATAATGAACTTTTTCACAGGCAACCCCATTTTAAAAGCGATCACGCCACCCATCATATCCCCGAAATTACCTGACGGAACAGAAAAGATCACCTTTTCACCCGGCTTACCAGTTCTCAGTTTTGCGAACGCATAAAAATAATAGACTGTCTGGGGGATCAGCCTTCCGATGTTGATGGAATTAGCGGAAGAGAGGTTAAGTTGAGCCAGGTCCGGATCAATGAATGCTTGTTTAACCAGCGCCTGGCAATCATCAAACTTGGCATCCATCGCCAGAATGTGAACATTTTTTCCCAGTGTTGTCATCTGTTTTCGTTGCCTGTCGGTCACTTCTGCTTGAGGGAAAAGAACAACGATATTGATGTTATCCAGTCCATAGAAAGCATTGGCCACTGCGCTTCCGGTATCTCCTGAAGTTGCAGTTAAGATCGTGAGGCTTTTGTTTTCCTTCCTTAAATAATAATGCATCAGTCTGCCCATCATACGTGCTGCAAAATCCTTGAACGAAGCAGTAGGACCCTGGTCAAGCCTCATAATATATTTTCTTTCAAACACCGGCTCCAGCGGAACATCATAATTATACGCTTCTTTAACGATATTCATCAGGTCATTGTCGGATATCTCCCCAGCCAGAAATTTCCTGCTAACATCAAACGCAATTTCATAATATTCTTTTCCTGTAAACGATTCAATTTCCTTCATTGAAATCCCGGGAATGTACTCCGGCATATAAAGCCCTTTGTCGGGTGCCAGTCCCTGGAGTAAGGCCCTGCTGAATGTTAACGGTTCAGATTTAAGGTTTGTGGAACGAAACAATAACGGCGAACTCATGAAAGGTTGTTTTGGCAAAAATAGGATTAAAAAGCTAAATAGCGAAATGGTGAAGTAGCGAAATAGCGAAATGAAATATTGCCAAATGATGAAAAATATATTGCTATTGCCATTTTTTTTCATATAATTGGGACTTCTTTACAAAAATAAATATCTGACATACTTTTATAATATAAAATCTTATGAAAAAGTTCGGTATATTCATTTCATTAATCCTTAGCCTATTGGCTCCATCAACTCATGCACAGTTTATCAATGATCTGAATACTTTCGAAGCGCCTGATTCATTGCTGCAGGTTGATACTTCCCTGATTGATAATATCTGGCAGATAGGACGACCATCCAAGATTTTTTTTGACAGCGCCTGGTCAATCCCAAACGCCATAGTAACTGATACTTTGCAATTTTATCCAACAAATAACTTCTCTGCGTTCACTATTAAGGTCTATGATCCTGCATGGAATATACCGGGTGATGAAGTGACCTATATATCTTATTTTCATAAGTTCGATACCGACAGTTTACATGATGGTGGTTACATTGAATTTTCCTATGATGCCGGGGTGAACTGGACCAATATAGCAAATTTTCTCGGATTTTATTATGGACAAGGCGGAATGCCAAATCCAACAATAGGAAATGGAAATGCAGCCTATACGGGAAGGTCATACGGTCTTCCAGGAGGATGGAGGTCGGATAGTTTCTTTTGGTGTAATATCACCAACAGTATAAATTATATTCGATTTGTCTTTTACAGTGACAGTATTCCAAGTAACAAGGAAGGATGGATGATCGATAATATCGGGCTTCATCTTGAGATTTGTGAGGGGATCAGGGAATCACGGAATGATAATCTGATCACTCTTTATCCCAACCCTGTTGATGATCAACTCAACCTTAAAGAAATATTACAGAACAGGGATCGGTCAATTCAAATCTTTGATTATACAGGGAAGCTTGTGTTTGAAAACCTCAAGTTTGGAGGAGGATCCATTGATACCCATAAAATGATCAATGGTGTTTACCTGCTGAAATATTCAGACAATAATTATTTTTCACTGAAAAAATTTGAAGTACTACATTAATCGATATTTAAGTTGTTAGGCAGTCGTGATGCCGGATGCCGGATACCGGATGCCGGATAAAAAGGAAGTCCAAGAACATTAATCTTCATTATTTTTGATCTTTGCGGAAGAGGCCCCGCCAGATGAGTATTCAGGGAATGAATGGAAGATTTTTTTTCCGTCAAGAACTGCTAATGCCTGATCAATATCACGTATTATATCGTCAGGATGTTCTCCCCCGACACAAAGCCGGATGAGATTTGATGGGATACCGGCAAGTTTCCTGGCTTCTTCGCCCTGCTGGGAATGTGTTGAGATAGCCGGAATTGTTGCAATGGATTTGATCCTGCCTAGGTCGGTGCCTCTCCAGATCATGGTGAATGCGTCAAACACATCCCTTGTCTGACGAACATCTCCTTTAATACAAAATGACATCATATGTCCATAACGGGAGACCTTTGTCTTATAAAGCTCATCGAACTCCGAATCGGCAAGGACCAAGTATCTTGAAGCAAGTTCATACAGCGGGTGAGATTCAAGTCCCAAGTACTGAACCTGTTCAATATTTTTATGCTGTTTAAGAAATTCAGCCACTTTCAGTGTGTTTCTGCTAAGCACATCCATGCGGGTGCGCAGGGTGCGGATATCATTCAAAGCCAGGATGGCATTCATAGGTGATATATTCGGTCCGTTATCTCTGTTTGGCAGCAATTTCAAATAGGTGGCGAAATCGGCTTTCATTTCAGGATTATCAATATTTGAGGTAATGTTTTTCCTGGAAATGACTGCCCCACAAATACCAAACCCACTGGTAAATAAGGATTTGGTAACAGATTGCACAACAATATCGGCTCCATGCTCGATGGGTCGCAGCAAAGCAGGTGTGGCAACAGTAGAATCCACGATAAAAGGGA
>CAIYUC010000044.1 GCA_903929315.1 uncultured Bacteroidales bacterium | reverse complement strand
TTTTCTCGCAGATTTCCGCAGATTAATCGCAGATTTTCGCAGAATGTTGAAAACAAGAGTTTTAACTTTGCGTGACTCTGCGTTTAACTCAGCGAAACTCAGCGAGAAACATTAACTTTCCAACTTATTAGACAACCCCACGGGGGTTGAGGTGCTTTGGGTTTATTCCCCGCATCATGCTGCGGGGAGCTTCATTAATAGATGATTATAACACTCCGGCAATTTGCTCCATATGGATACCCCTGGATCCTTTTATCAATATAGTTGCGCCTTCTATTTTATGATGTTCAAACCAAAGCCGCGCCAGCTCGCTATCCTGGAAACAGATCCATTCATTTTTCTTGCACAGCTTCGTGAATATGGGGCCAACAAGGTAAATACCGTTAAACTCTTTTTCTTCCAATAATTTCAGGATGTTCAGGTGTTCATTTTCGCTGTCGGCTCCCAGTTCCAGCATATCACCCAGGATGACGGTTTTATTTCTATAATTTGTTTTACTGAAATTCTCAATGGCAAGTTCCATGCTGGTTGGATTTGCATTGTATGCATCAAGAATCAATAGATTATGACTGGTTTCCAATATCTGTGAACGGTTATTGGACGGTACATAATTTTCTATTGCACTTTTTATTTCTTCGGGACCGATTTTGAAATAATGGCCAATCGAAGCGGCAGCCATAAGGTTCTCGAAATTATATGTACCATAAAGGTGTGAATGGACAGGAATTCTTTTTCCTCCAGGATCTATTTCAAATTCCACCATCGACCGTGTATCTGTCAATCTTACCGGGTAATCGGCCGGAGAGTGTTCACCGTAACTGAATTTCTGCAAACCTGTTGAATGATCTACTAACAGTGGATTATCTGCATTGATGAAAGCCATACCCTGGTGCTCTTTCAGGTATTGGAATAATTCAGTCTTTGCTTTGACCACACCTTCAAAACTACCGAACCCTTCCAGGTGGGCTTTTCCGATATTTGTGATAATCCCGTAATGCGGGTTTGCAAGATCACACAGGAAACGAATCTCCCCCGCATGATTAGCTCCCATCTCGATGATTGCAATTTCCGTATCCGGAGCGATGGAAAGCAAAGTCAGGGGAACACCGATATGATTGTTCAGGTTGGATCTGGTAGCGATCGTTTTATATTTCTTTGAAAGAATGGTACTGATCAGTTCTTTTGTGGTGGTTTTTCCGTTGCTGCCTGTCACGGCGATCACCGGAATAAAAAAGCGTTCACGATGAAAGGAAGCCAGATCCTGCAGTGTTTTCAGGACGTCATCAACGAGTATATAGCGGGGATTTTTTTTCAGATTTGCATCATCGATGATGGCAAAAGCGCCTCCTTTTTGCAGGGCTGATTCAGCAAAAAGATTCCCATTAAAGTTATCGCCTTTCAGTGCGAAAAAAAGACCATCCTGTGCTATTGTCCGGCTATCGGTGGAGATCACAGGATGATTAAGATAGGTTTGATAGATTTCTTCAATGGAACTCATAAGGATTTTTAAGTCTGGCAGTACAAAGTAAATAAAAAACCCCATTTCATCGACGAAACGGGGTTTTGAATATGTTCATTCATCTGTTATTTTCCTGGGATAGCTCCACCGACCCTGGTCATTGCACACCGGAAACCAATCGCATCGGATGCAGCATCCTGGTCAAGGAATCTCCGTGTGCCAGGGCTCAGATAATAAGCAGGATCTTTCCAGTTGCCGCCTTTATAAACTCTTGCCTTATCGCTAATAAGAGAGGCTACACCATACTGGTACATGAGGTTGGTTGAGCTGGTATCTTTTGAAACATTTTTCCAGAGTTCAGCATCAATATTGGAAGCGTAATCACCGTCGGTGTAATTGATGTTATCCGCCGTGCGGTAATTCGTCCGGTTGGCTGCTTCTGCGGTCGTTACATCACGGTATTTCAAATGTCCAAGACTATCTTTTTCAGCGAGGAACCCTTCAGCATCCCTTTCCTGGGTTTTAAAAACATTTCCCCTGAAAGGTCTGAGATCGGATACATCCATTGAGGACATCGGTCTGTACACGTCAAGTACCCATTCACTCACATTACCTGCCATGTTATATAAGCCATAATCGTTGGGGAAATAAGATCCGCATGGTGCCGGTATATCTGCGGCGTCATTGAGATTTCCAGCGACGCCCATATAGTCGCCCCTGCCTCTGCGGAAGTTATCCATAAAACTACCGTAATATTTCGATTCACTGGTTCTGACGACATTGTCATTCCATGGATAGTTCTTTCTTTCTACAATTCTTTCGTAGATCGTATTTCCAATCAGGCCAAGAGCCGCAAATTCCCATTCTGTTTCAGTCGGGAGCCTGTATTTGGGTAAAAGTATTCCATCTTCCATTTTCACCTTCCGGGTACCTGTTCCGTTTGGATTAAGATCGGGAAGGGGTTTATTGACAAGGCCTTCATACTGCCCTGCCAGATAAGCTTCGGTGTTGAAATTATTTTCATTCTTTTGGGCAGGATCCATAGATAGGATACCCTTTTTAATAAGGAGCATTTCATTGACCCGATCCGTTCTCCATGTACAATAATCATTGGCCTGAACCCAGCTAACTCCTACCACCGGATAATTCCTGTAAGCAGGATGACGGAAATAATACTCCACGAGGGGTTCATTATAGGCGAGTTTATCGCGCCAAACCAATGTATCCGGCAGTGCTTTCCGGTAAACGCCAGGATAGTCAGTACCATATACCCTGTTCAGCCAATACAGGTACTCCAGGTAATCGAGATTGCGGAGTTCTGTCTGGTCCATGTAAAAACTGGATACCGTAACTCTTCGGGGTTGGTTATGCCAGTCAAACAAGACATCATCCTGGGTGTTTCCCATCGCGAATGTACCTCCTTCAATAAAAACTAACCCCGGACCTGTTTGTTGTTCGGTGTATTCTCTCACCTCAAAACCACCGTTTTTTGGATTGTTATATTCCCATCCGGTGGATCTCGAACCTTCTTTTTTACAGGATCCGAGAATCACAATAGCAGCAACTAATGTGATAGCAGGAAAAATTTTATTGAACGTCATCATTTATAAAATTTTGAATATATAACTAAAATCTGGGGCATTTTATTGCCCTAATATGTCTTCTTTTTTCAATGCAAGGAAATTGCCATGATAAAGACACCTCATGAGCCCCTCCTGAAACACTTCTGAGTTTTGAAAGCGTGATATCATAGCTATATCCAAACCTCAGGTTCTTATAATGTACTCCTAACAGAGGGATCAATGCATCTGCATTTTCGAAATTATGCCTTATCCATAGTCCTCCTATGAACGGATCGATAGTCAGATAGATACCCAGGTTTATCTGATGAAAATTAAACTGTTGCTGGTAAAGGATGTTCGGGGATATCGAAAATTCCCTTTCATCGCCTGATGACCCGCCTTTCCTGAGATTGATCGTTGATCCGGCATGAACTGTAAATTTCATGTACAACCTGGATACGTTATCCGTATAAAACCCTGATTTTGGCTGGGAAAGATGATCAACCGAAACACCCCCGTAAAACAATTCATCATAACCCAACACCACACCGGCAGTAAAATCAGGCACTCCTACAGTGCTGTTGTCCGGTGGTTTTTCAGCTGTTGGAAGAGAATTCCCACCTTGCGGGTCGATCATATCTTCAAACGTGAGTTTATCCCACGACAGATGCCGTTGGTAGTATCCTGCCTGTAATGCAGTACTCGCAAATAAGTGGCTTGTAATATTGAATTTATATGCGTATATCAGGCTAATGGAAGTAGTAGTCAGAGTGCTGCTTCCTGCCATGTCGGATGTAACGAGAAAACCCACACCACTCCGGAGAAAATTCACATATTGGTCATAAGAAACATTGTATGTCACATAGGCACCACCGAACGAGGGCCATTGATCCCGGAAATTGCCTATTGCTCTGGGACATATCGTCGCTCCTGCTAATGCAGGGTTAAGATATAACGGGTTAGCATAAAACTGCGAAAACTCCGGATCCTGAGAATAGGTGTTTTGCATGAAAGAAATTAACGTAATAAGTGAAATAATGAATGGCTTATTGACCATTGCTATTTATACAGCCTAAATAATTTAGGGTTACAATATTACTAATAAATTTTCAAATAAGATGGAGTAGGAAAATTTAATTCCAAAATAAGTCATCTTAAACAACAATATTCAAACTTTAATATCGTTTAAAAATCACTTAAATACTGTTGTCCCAGTCTTAAATAAAATAATATCTGTGCAATTTCCCGTTCTATGGATCATACTTAAATGGTTAAGAACTTTTAAACAATTTTAAGCTTGTTTAAAATGAATAATAATTACAGAATAACCCAGACTTTAGGAAGTTTTGTTTGTCTCACTATATTAGGATTTATTTTGTCTTTTCGGGTATCAGGACAAGAAATATCCAGGCATTATAAAATCAACTGGTTATCAGATCAGTATCTGCGATTATCGGAAACCGATTCTATCCTGCGAATCTCCTTTGAAGGTGCTGTAACAACTGATAAGTATGGTCTTTTACCTGTTTATACCATTCCCTTTACACTGAATTCAACAGGAGACTCGGTCAAGATCCTGGCATTTAATGATTTTGTATTTGATACAGTTCCATCAGAGGGGATACCGGAATTAAGAGATAGTGATAAAATCCCGGCATCAATTGAACCGGTTCAAAATCTTTCATTTGAACGAAAAATTCCGCACCTGAACATCTCCTTTCTGCCTCTTAAAAGAAATATTGTAACCGGACAAGTTGAAAGACTCGTTTCTTTCGGTTTGACCATTAAATTCATCCGGAATCCCAATCCTGTCCCATTAAAATCGGAGAGAATTTATGCGGATAACTCAATCCTTGAAAGTGGAACATGGTTTAAAATGTCTGTCAATGCCACCGGGATTTACCGGATCACCTCTGACAACTTAAAAAGTATGGGCATTGGTATTTCAACCCTCAACCCCAAGAATATACGTATTTATGGAAATGGGGGAGGGATGCTACCGGAGGCGAATGCGACACCCAGAATTGATGACCTTAGGGAACTTGCGATTCAGGTCGTCGGGGAAGAAGATGGAAAATTTGATCCTGAAGATTATATTTTATTTTATGGGGAATCTCCGGATAAATGGAGATATGACACTGTCAGCCATCTTTTTCGTCATTCAAAAAACAATTATTCCGATATTACATGCTACTTCCTTAACATTGACCTTGGTCCCGGGAAAAGAATTGCTTCTGAGCCTTCCACTGCACAATCCCCGACAAATTACGTGAATACATTCAATGATTATCAGTTTTATGAAAAAGATGACATCAACCTCCTTAAATCCGGCAGAGCCTGGTTCGATAAGCAGTACTTCGATGTTACGACGACACGTGATTATACTTTTAATTTCCCGAATATTAATACGGTCAACTCGGCTACCGTGACTGCTGATGTGGTTGCAAAGTGTACTTCAGGACCTTCGACCTTCCAGGTTTCTGCCAATGATCAATTGGTGAAGAGTATTTCTATTCAGGCAGTTTCCAATACTTTTCTTGAACAATATGCGAATGAGGTTGTTAAATCAGCAAATTTTACTTCAACCAATCCGGTGATCGATATTAAACTCACCTATAGTAAGCCCGATATTTCTGCTATTGGATATTTGAACTATCTGGAAATTAATGTTATACGTAACCTTATCATGGCCGGTTCGCAAATGAGCTTTCGCTCGGCTTCAACATCAGGAAAAGGTGCTATCTCGGAATTTAACCTGCAGACAGGGAGCCAGGCAGTGACCATCTGGGATATAACCGATCCTGGTAATACTAACAATATCGGTATTTCTCAAAATGGATCGGCAACTGTTTTCCGTTTACCTTCGGATACTGTACGGGAATTTATTGCCTTCGATGGCGGTTCTTTTCTGTCAACCAAATTCATAGGGAAAGTAGATAACCAAAATCTTCATGGTGCCGGTATTTTTGATTATGTAATCGTTACAAACCCTTTATTTATTAATGAAGCTGAAAGATTGGCAGAATTTCACCGGAATCATGATAACCTATCAGTCCTTGTTACAACTCCGGATAAAATATACAATGAGTTCTCTTCCGGGTCACAAGATGTCTCGGCCATCCGTGACTTTATGAAAATGATGTACAATAAGGCAGGTAATGGACAAGAACCAAAATACTTATTATTGTTCGGAGATGCATCCTATGATTATAAAGACCGGGTGCAAAATAATTCCAACTTCATCCCTTCCTATGAATCCTATGAATCCCTTAATCCTGTTGGTACGTACGTAACGGATGATTATTTTGTTTTACTGGATGATTCAGAAGGGCAAAATGCAAATGGCTTACTGGATGTCGGTGTTGGAAGGTTCCCGGTTCAGACTGTTGAACAGGCACAGGCTGCTGTGAATAAGATCGAACATTATTGTGCAAACAGTGATACAGTGAAAAATGATTGGAGAAATGTGATATGTTTTGTTGCAGATGATTGGGATCAAAACCTGCATCTTCAGCAAGCAGACACAATTGCTACAAGCATTGAAAGAAATTATAAAGAATATAATGTTGACAAGATCTATCTTGATGCTTACCAGGCAGAATCTACTCCCGGGGGTTTGAGAAATCCGGATGTCAATATAGCCATTGATAAAAGAGTAAGCAAGGGAGCACTGATAATGAACTATACAGGTCATGGTGGCACACTGGGATGGGCACACGAAAGAGTACTGGAAATTGCAGATATTCAATCCTGGAAAAATTACGACCAGCTGCCTGTTTTCGTTACTGCTACCTGTGAATTTTCATGGTTTGATGATCCGTCATGGGTT
The DNA here is from genome assembly GCA_903929315.1 of uncultured Bacteroidales bacterium. GTDB lineage: Bacteria > Bacteroidota > Bacteroidia > Bacteroidales > FEN-979 > CAIYUC01. The sequence continues at coordinate 19,255 of CAIYUC010000044.1, read as the reverse complement.
TCTGCCGGGGAATGGGTATTCCTGAATCCTACCGGAGGGGGAATTGCTTTATTTACAACCACCAGACCTACCTATGCCGGTGATAATTTTACTCTATCATCTAATTTTTATTCCAATGTTTTTAAGAAGACCAACGGTAAATACCCGAGAATGGGGGACTTGATCGTTTCGGCAAAGAACAGTACAGGTTCATCGGCTAATTCAAGGAAATTTGTCCTCCTCGGTGATCCTGCTTTAGAATTGGCTTATCCCCAGTACCAGGTTGTAACAACAGCCGTTAACGGAACCACGGTCACAGCGACCCCCGATACTCTTAAAGCCCTTGCACAAGTGACAATTTCAGGGGAGGTAGAGGATGATCAGGGAACGAGAATAACAGGATTTGACGGAACGATCTTTCCTACGGTTTTTGATAAAGCTGAAGAGATAACCACACTCGCCAATGTGGGGGGGCCCACAACTCAGTTTTTCCTCAGGAAGAACCCGCTTTATAAAGGGAAAGTGACTGTAACTGACGGACAATTTTCTTTTTCTTTTATTGTCCCCAAAGATATTGCTTACAATTTCGGATTGGGTAAAATCAGCTATTACGCGAGAGACCCTGAATCCGATGCAAACGGGTTCAGTGAGAATATCATTGTAGGAGGTTTTGAAAACCGTAAAAATTCCGATGTTGATGGACCGGTCATTCAACTTTATATGAATGATAAGAACTTTGTATCAGGTGGAATTACCAATCAGAATCCAGTCCTGCTTGCCTTTGTTTATGACAGTTCCGGGGTAAACACTGTCGGGAACGGTATCGGTCATGATATTACAGCCATAGTTGATAATGACACCAAGAATTCCTGGATCCTGAATGACTATTATGTATCAGACTTGAACACATATAAAAGCGGAGAGATCAGCTACCCATTCTTTAACCTCTTGGATGGGTTGCATCATCTTTCCTTGAAAGTCTGGGACGTATATAACAATTCATCCGAGGGATCCATTGATTTTGTTGTAGTTTCATCCGCTGAATTTGCTTTGCAAAATCTGATGAATTATCCCAATCCCTTCAGGGACTATACGACCTTTTCCTTTGAATACAACCAGCCTAATTCATCTATGGATGTCCATCTGAAAATCTTTGCTTTATCAGGCAGACTTATTAAAACTTTGCATCAGGTTATTAACACTTCAGGTTATAAGATTGTGTCCATTGTTTGGGACGGAACCGGAGATGATGGAACAAAAATCAGCACGGGGATGTATGTATATTATATAAATGTCAGTCTTCCGGATGGCTCCACCGTTCAGAAATCTTCAAAACTTGTTTTCGTTCGTTGAATTCAGAGGATACCGGAATAAAATTATTGACTTATTAACAAGGTTAATATTTTACGAATGAAACCTAAATTACTTTCGATTTTTTTTTTCCTCTCAGCTCTTTCTTTCGGGAGCATTCCGCATAAAAACGGTTCAATTCTTGCAACCGGAAAATGGTATAAGATTGCAATTCAGGAAACAGGGATCCATAAGATCACCTATGAGAATTTTGTGAACATGGGTTTTGATCTTTCCCAGGTCAATGATTCAAATATAAGGGTGTATGGTAATGGAGGAGGAATGCTTCCGGAAGCAAACCTGCAGCCCAGAATGGATGATCTGAGAGAAATTTCTATCCAGGTTGTTGATGGTGGTGATGGAAAACTGGATCCGGGTGATTATGTTTTGTTTTACGGGGAAAGCCCGGATAACTGGACCTATTCTTATACGACCTATCTGTTTACGCATTCAAAAAACCTTTATACTGATTACAATTATTATTTTATTAATACGGATATCGGTAAAGGTAAGAGGATCACACTCAAGGCATCACTGGATATAGTACCAAATTATTATTCATTCAGGTTGGATGACCATGCTTTCTATGAACTTGACCAGCGGAACCTGATCCAATCAGGCAGGGTATGGTATGGAGAAGTATTTGATAATACAAAAACTTCTTATGACTTTCCTTTTAATTTGCCTAATATCGATTCCATCTCTCCAATAAGAATTGTGACTTATGTTGCAGCACATTCTACCGTTAACAGTAAATTCATTCTTTCTGTAAACGAAAAAAAAACGGATTCAATGACTGTGGATTATTATAATCCTTCTGACAACACTGATTTTGCGCGTTTTACACAAAAAGTTACAACAGTGGCCAAGGTTAAATCTCCCCTTACCCTCAATCTCAGTTATAAGCTCCCGTATTCCAATGCCATGGGGTGGCTTAATTTTATTGAAATTAACTGCCGGCGGAGTCTGATCTGGAACGGTCCGCAAATGGGATTCAGAGATGGGAACACGATTGGAGTAAATAATAAATCGGAATTTATTATTCCGGGCGCTAACCCGAATGTGGTTGTTTGGAATATTACTAATCAGGGTAATATCACTAAGATAGAAAGTCTTCTTTCCCATGATACCATCCGGTTTATAATTGCAACCGATTCATTAAAGGAATTTTTTGCCTTTGACGGTACTTCTTATGACTCGGTACAGCTGGTTGAAACAGTGAATAACCAGAATCTTCATGCAATCAATCCGACACCGCTTATCATCGTCACCCATCCGTTATTCATTGATGAAGCTAACCGCCTGGCAGATTTTCACAGGCAACATAACAATATGCCTGCAACAGTTGTTAAAACAACAGAGATTTACAACGAATTTGGTTCAGGGAAACCGGATATTACAGCCATCAGGGATTTTATGAAGATGCTTTATGACAGAGGATATCCCGGGAATCCGCCAAAATACCTGCTTCTTTTTGGTGATGGCTCTTATGACCCGAAGAACAGGCTTCCGAATAATAATAATTTGATCCCCACATATCAGTCTGTCGAATCATTGAACACCGGACGGTCTTATGTCACAGAAGATTATTACGGGATTATGGGTGACAGTGCAGGGCAAAATGCAAATGGCACGATCGACATCGGGATTGGCCGATTCCCGGTAACCACCCTTGACCAGGCAACCAACATTGTAGATAAGATCATCCATTATTCTTCCGTTTCCGATACAATATTGTCCGATTGGAGGAATACCATGACATTTATTGCAGATGACGAGGATGAAAATCTTTTTCTGCAGGAGACAGAGGAATTAACAGGAATTGTAAAACAACAATATCCGGTATTTAATGTCAATAAAATTTACCTTGACGCCTACCCTTTGATAATTACACCTGCAGGTGAAAGATTCCCTGATGTGAATAAAGCTATTAATAAGGCAGTTTCGGATGGCTCACTGATAATAAATTATGTAGGCCACGGCGGAGACGATGGACTGGCCGCTGAGAAAGTGGTAACCGTCGGAGATATCCAAAGCTGGAATAATATAGACAAGCTTCCTGTCATTCTTACTGCGACATGCGAATTCAGCCAATTCGATAATCCCGAACGATATTCTGCAGGAGAAATGGTCATTAACCAAACCCATGGAGGAGCAATCGCACTTTATACCAGTACCAGAACTTCAATAGCCACAACAAACAGTCAACTTGATTCATGCTTTTTCCGGAATCTTATTGCCCCCGACGGAGAACCTACCCCGACCATGGGAGACCTGATAAGGATCTCTAAGAATCATAACAATAACAACAGTCTTATCCGCAATTTTGTACTCCTTGGTGACCCTGCTCAAAATATTGCTTTTCCGAATTACAAGATTGTAACAACCGAGATCAATCATCATCCGGCAGGAGAAACTCCGGATACCACGGACGGGCTTAGTGTTGTCATCGTGAAAGGACAGGTTCAGGATATTCACGGAAATAACCTGGACAACTTCAACGGGTATCTGTATTCAAAAATTTTCGACAAACCGGTGACATATAAAACACTTGGAAATAAACCGGGATTAAATGGAAGTTATCCTCAATCCTTTCAGCTTCAAAATAGTCTTTTATCCAGTGGGAAGGTGTCGGTCTCAAAGGGGGAATTTGAGTTTTCGTTTGTTTTACCTAAAGACATTGCATTTCAATTCGGAAAAGGAAAAATAAGTTATTATGCTAAAGACAGCATAACTGATGCCAATGGGTATTCCGATAAAATCATTATTGGCGGTAGAGATCCGGATATTAATCCGCAAAATTCCGGCCCTGTTATCCGTTTATTTATGAATGATATCAGCTTTATTTCAGGAGAAAGGACTTCAAATAATCCTGTTTTACTTGCCTTTTTGAAGGATACAAATGGGATAAACTCTACCGGTCTTGGAATAGGACACGAGATCCTTGCTGTTCTTGATGATGATATAGCTCATCCCATAATCCTGAATGATTATTATAAACCCGACCTGGACAGCTATCAGAGTGGAACTGTAACTTATCCTATGAATGATCTGGCAAACGGACTGCATAAACTTAGCCTGACAGCCTGGGATAATTATGATAACCCTTCCCAAGCGGAAATTTCATTCTTCGTTTTTGATCAACCGGAACTTTCTGTCGGGCAAGTCATTAATTTCCCCAATCCTTTCAATGAATTCACGCACTTCCGGTTCACTCCGCTGCAAAATGCAGGAGCGCTGGATATACAGATCCGGATTTTTTCATATACCGGACAAATGATAAAGACTATTGAAAGTAAGGTTTCTGAATATGGGAATGTTCCCATTGATATCTACTGGGACGGAAGGGATGATAATGGTAACAAAAGGCTTAGCGGGTTATATCTATATAAACTGATGGTAAAAGGGGAAAATGGTGCTTTCACACAGACAACTCAAAAAATGATAATGCTGAACTAAATTTCAAACAGAGGGTTCCCTGCCTTCAGTGATTCAGCGTCCTTCAATCTTGGATAATACCCCCTATCTGAAAGGAACTATGAAAGACTTAATTATTTGTATCTTTGCAATCAGAAATCAGATCAGATGAAATATTGGTTATCATCTTTTTATATTTTACTTTCCCTCCTTTCCTTTGCAGGTACACCACACAAGGATACATCTGTTCTGGCGTCTGGTACATGGTATAAAATTGCTGTCCGGGAAAATGGAATCCACCGGATCACCTATGATGATTTTAAAGCGATGGGATTTGACCTCGCACAAATCAATGACTCCGATATAAGGATTTACGGCAATGGAGGAGGTATGCTTCCGGAAGCGAACTCAGATCCAAGAATCGATGACCTGAGGGAAATATGCATCATGGTAATGGATGGTGGTGATGGCAGGCTTGATCCGGGGGATTATGTGTTATTTTATGGTGAAGGACCTGATAAATGGACATTCAATTACACCACCCGTCTCTATTCACATTCTAAAAACCTTTATTCCGATTATAGCTATTATTTTATCGGCACCGGTGTAGGTAAAGGGAAAAGAATTACAGATCAGGCATCCCTGGATACGGTCCCCAATTTTTATTCTTACTGGTTTGATGATTATTTCTTTCATGAACTGGATGAAAGGAACCTGATCCAATCAGGCAGGGCCTGGTATGGAGAGCAATTTGACATGACAAAAAATTCCTATGATTTTACTTTTGACTTTCCAAACATTGATACCATATCCCCCTTACGTCTTGTTACCAATGTCGCTGCAAGGGCCGGAAGTGTAAGCAAATTTATAATCTCAACAAACCACAAGTCTTCGGATTCCATTTCAGTGGATTACACGGATATCCAATATTCTCAGAATTATGCCCAGATCAAGCAAAGAACGACAATGATCATGAATCCCAGATCTCCGCTCACATTAAATCTCACCTACCGTCTACCCTCAGCCACTGCCTTGGGCTGGTTAAATTTTCTTGAATTTAATGCGTATCGCAGCTTACGTTGGGTCAGTCCGCAAATGGGTTTCAGGAATGCGAATACGATAGGGAATACAAACAATTCAAAATTCGTACTGGCTGGAGTTACTCCCGGTGTGACTGTATGGAATATCACGGATCAGGGAAATATTACCCGGATGAATGGAATATTATCGCAGGATACCCTTAGTTTTATTATCGCAACCGACTCGCTGAAAGAGTTTTTTGCCTTTGACGGGAAGGCCTTTGATTCAATACATTTAATAGAAAAAGTTCCCAACCAGAATCTTCATTCATTTACCCCGAGCACATTGGTCATCGTGACACATCCTTTATTCATTGATGAGGCCAACCGTTTGGCGAATTTTCATATGCAGCATAATACTATGTCAGTTAAAGTTGTGACCACAACACAGGTTTACAATGAATTTGCTTCCGGTCAACCGGATATTACAGCCATCAGGGATTTTATGAAGATATTATACGATAGGGGAAATCCGGGAGGGAATGCGCCAAAATATTTACTCTTATTTGGAGATGGTTCTTACGACCCGAAAAACAGGCTTCCGGATAATAACAACATGATTCCGACTTATGAATCCACAGAATCCATGAATATGGTTACATCTTACGTTACCGAGGACTATTACGGTATTATGGGTGATAATGAAGGCCAGGGTTCCAATGGAACGATCGACATCGGGATCGGGCGGTTTCCTGTATCCACCCTGGACCAGGCCAAAGCCATAGTGGACAAGATCATTCACTATTCTTCCTATTCAGATACGATCCTGTCCGATTGGAGGAATACAATGACATTCGTGGCGGACGATGAAAATGATAATCTTCATATGCAGCAAGCAGAACAACTGACAAAAATCGTAGCAGACAAGTATCCTGTTTTTAATGTTAATAAGATTTATCTCGATGCATATCCCCTGATATCAACTCCTGCCGGGGACAGGTTCCCGGATGTTAATACAGCGATCGACAAAGCAGTTGCGGCAGGCTCTTTGATCATTAACTATACAGGACATGGAGGTGAAGACGGATGGGCCAATGAAAAGGTATTGACTGTAGGAGATATCGGAAGTTGGAAAAATGCGGATAAGCTTCCTGTTTTTATTACGGCAACATGCGAATTCAGCCGATTTGACAATCCCGCACGCTTTTCAGCCGGAGAAATGGTCATTGATAATGCTGAATCCGGTGCCATTGCACTTTATTCAACAACACGGCAGTCCATGGCATCCTCCAATCTTAAATTAGATACCAGCTTTTTCAGGAATCTTATTCCTCCCGCAGGTCAACCTTACCCTACAATGGGCGACCTGATAAGGATCTCTAAAAATAATAATGGAAATAGCAATAACAACCGGAACTTCGTGCTTCTTGGGGATCCCGCCCAGGAAATCGCTTTTCCGAAATACCAGGTCGTGACGACTGAAATAAACCATAACCCGGTCGAAAAAGGTCCTGACACAACGCGCGGACTCTCTGTCCTGAACGTGAAAGGGCAGATAGAAGATATCCAGGGGAGTAAACTTGAAAATTTCAACGGGACACTTTTCTCAAAATTATTTGACAAACCTTCAAAATACATGACTCTTGGTAATAAACCGGGAGCCAATGGCAGTTTTCCGGCCCCTTTCCAATTACAGAACAGCCTGTTAGCCTATGAGAAAACTTCAGTAATAAATGGAACATTTGACTTTACCTGTATTATTCCAAAAGATGTAAACCTCCAGTATGGAAAAGGGAAAATAAGTTATTATGCTAAAGACAGCACTACTGATGCCAACGGATTTTCCAATGATATAATTATCGGTGGATGTGACCCGGATATTAATCCTGAAAATGCCGGTCCTGTAATCAAATTGTACATGGACAATACGAACTTCATTTCGGGCGAAAGGACATCGAAATCTCCTGTTTTACTGGCATTCCTGAATGATACAAATGGCATTAACTATATCGGACTTGGTATCGGCCACGAGATCCTTGCTGTTCTTGACGGAAATTCAGCTTACCCAACAATCCTCAATGATTATTTTACTCCTGACCTGGATAAATTCCAAAGCGGAACTATTCACTATCCTTTACAGAACCTCACCAATGGACTTCACAAAATCAGTCTAAAGGCGTGGGATTTCTATAATAATTCATCAGAAACGCAGATTTCCTTCTTCGTTTTGGATCAGCCCGTACTTTCTATGCAACAAGTATTTAATTTCCCCAACCCTGTCAGGGATCAAACTACCTTTCAATTTAACCCAATGCAGAATGCCGGTAGGCTTGATATCCAAATTCAGGTATCATCCATTACCGGAACTATCGTGAAAACCATTGAAAGCAAAGTTTCAGAATATGGAACCGGACCTGTTTTTATCCATTGGGATGGAAAAAGCGATAATGGCAGCAAGTTGAGTAATGGGCTGTACTTGTACAGACTATTAATAAAGGGAGAAAATGGTACATCTACGCAAGCTACCCAGAAACTTGTGATCATGAATTAAATCAGGAACCTGTTACTCCAAATTTCTTTCTGCAGGCAATATATAAAAATAATATTCGTTACTTTTTTGATTAATTGTTATATTTAACTGATAAAATTATATTGGAATGCAAAAAATGAAGATCTACTTATTGTTATTATTTACATGTGTACTTCTTACTGAGAAAGGCTTTTGCCAGGAGCAAAATAATCCGATTTCTACTGCAGTACCCTTTCTGTTGATTGCACCTGATGCACGTTCAGGAGGTATGGGTGATAATGGTGTATCTTCGACACCGGATGTTTATTCCATGTACTGGAATCCTGCTAAATATGCTTTTGAAGATAAGCAATTTGGTGTTGGTATCGGATATGTTCCCTGGCTCCGGGGATTGGTCAATGACATCGGGCTGTCTTCCATTGCCGCTTTCTGGAAATTCGGAGATAAACAGGCAATTGCCGCGTCCTTACGCTTCTTCTCAATGGGGAGTGTGACATTTACCAATGATATTGGCCAGGAACTTGGTGATGTGAAACCAAATGAATGGACCATCGACGCAACCTATGCAAGGAAATTCTCAAGGGAATTTTCTGGCGCTGTTGCAGGCCGGTTCATCTATTCCAACCTGGTTCCGGTACAACTAGGCAATAATCTTGAGAATGTCCGCCCCGGCACTTCGGTTGCGGCAGATATCGCTCTTTATTACCATCATGAAATGACAATTGCAGGACTAACGGGCGCCTATATTAATTTCGGCCTGGATATTTCAAACATTGGTGTCAAAATATCTTATAGCAGCGTTTCAAACATCCGGGACTTTATTCCTACTAACCTCCGTCTCGGCCCTTCGTTTACAATGGATATCGATGAATATAACCGACTCTCATTATCACTGGATCTTAATAAATTACTGGTTCCGACCGCGCCGATAAAAGTATATGATAGCGTTGCAAAAAATTATGTGATCACAAAAGGCATGGATAACAATGTATCCGTTGTTCAGGGGATGCTCCAGTCCTTCTACGATGCACCTTATGGGCTTACGGAAGAATTCCAGGAAATCAATGTATCCGCCGCTGTTGAATATTGGTATAACAAACTTTTCGCGATCCGTGGCGGGTATTTCTGGGAATCAAAATATAAAGGTGATCGCCAGTTCTTCACCTTAGGAGCTGGGTTGCGCTATAATGTATTTGGCCTTGACTTTTCCTATCTCATCCCGGTCAAGAATAATAATCCCCTCCAGAATACCATGCAGTTTACTCTTCTGTTTAATTTTGAACAGGTGACAAAGAAGGATAAACAGCAATCGAAAGAGTAATGCTTCGCATTGGCTTTGGGTTTGATACACACCGTCTGGAGGCCGGACGCGATTTCTGGCTTGGGGGAATTCATATTCCACATATCAAAGGTGCGACAGGTCACTCTGATGCAGATGCTTTGATCCATGCAATTTGTGACGCGATGCTTGGCGCAGCAGGGCTGCGGGATATAGGATATTATTTCCCTGATAACGAAGCCGAATTCAAAGATATTGATAGTAAAATACTGCTGAGAAAAACTTACGACCTTATCAGAGAAAGATCCTTTTCCATACAAAATATTGATTCCACCGTCGTTCTGCAAACCCCCAAGATTAATTTGTATATTCCCCAAATGATCAAAGTGCTTTCTGAAATACTTGATTTGTCAGAAAACAGCCTCTCTGTAAAAGCAAAAACCAGCGAAAAACTAGGATTTATAGGACAAGAGGAAGGTCTGTCAGCATATGCGGTTGTCCTTCTTTCAAGTTAGTTCGTAAGAATCGTGACAATCGGGACAGTCGGGAATTCTGAATTTTGATTTCTGCATTCTGAATTATTTTACCTTTAAATTTCCCCCGGTTTGTTTAAATACAAACTTTTTCCTAATTTTGCACTCCGTTTTAAAAAATGTATTCTTAGATTCTAAACAGTAAAAAATCAAACAAATGTTGCGACAGTATGAAACCGTTTTCATTATGACTCCCGTTTTGTCTGATGAACAGATGAAGGAAACGGTCGACAGGTATCAGAAATACCTGATTAGTAAAGGTGCCGAAATTGTCTACGAGAACAACTGGGGTTTACGTAAACTCACCTATCCCATCCAGAAGAAATCAACCGGCTTTTATCACCTTGTTGAATTTAAAGCCGAGCCCGAAGTGATCAAGGACTGGGAAATCATGTTCAAGAGGGATGAGAAAATTCTTCGGTTTTTAACAGTTGCTTTGGAAAAACATGCGCTTGCTTACAATGAAAAGAAGCGGAACAAGGCAAAAGCTGAAAAAGTAAAAGAAGAATAAACCAATTGTTCACAGAAAAAACAGAATATTATGGCACAGCAACAAGGAGAAATAAAATATCTGACCCCGATAGCGGTTGATACAAAAAAGAAAAAATATTGCCGTTTCAAGAAAAGCGGAATAAAATACATCGATTATAAAGATGCTGATTTCTTATTAAAATTCGTGAATGAGCAAGGCAAGATACTGCCCAGGCGAATTACCGGTACATCCACAAAATATCAGCGGAAAGTAGCACAAGCAATTAAAAGGGCAAGACATCTCGCATTGCTGCCTTATGTGGCAGATTTATTAAAATAGGGAGGGATTGATGGAAGTGATCTTAAAACAAGATGTTCCCAGTCTGGGATACACAAATGAAAAGGTAAATGTAAAACCGGGATTTGCACGGAATTATTTGATCCCCCAGGGAATGGCCATCCTGGCTACAGAAACAAATAAAAAAATATTAGCCGAAAACCTCAAACAAAAAGCTCACAAAGAAGAAAAGATCAGACATCAGGCTGACGATCTTTCGGTATCATTGAAAAATCTGACCGTGAGAATTGGTGCAAAAGCAGCCGAATCCGGAAAAATTTTTGGTTCCGTCAATGCAATTCAGATCGCCCAGGCTTTGAAAGATCAGTTTAATTTTGATATCGACCGTAAAAAAATCGTCGTTGACCAGGATCATATTAAGGAACTTGGAAACTATAAGGCAAAAATCAACCTTCACAAGGACATCTCCGTAGAAATCAATTTCGAGGTCTTTGCAGAATAACAGGAAGTTTTCAATGAAAGTTTTTTCATGATCTTCTTAATAGTATAAACAAGAATAACTTTTTAAAACAGATATGGGCTGAAAAGCCCTTTTTTTATGCTTTCCAAAAGCCGGATAAAACATATCAATTCACTGAAAATTAAAAAATTCAGGGAACTTCACCGACAATTTATCGCAGAAGGATCAAAACTGGTGACAGAACTGATGAAAAACTTTTACCAAATTTCAGGTATTTATGCTACAAGGGAATGGATCCTTGAAAATGAACCGCTCATCACTTCCGGAAATTTTATTGTCACGGAAATTTCAGCATCTGATCTTAACAGGATAACAGCTCTTACCACTTCAAGCCCCGTCCTTGCAGTCGTTGATATTCCCGGGGATTCTTACGCCTTCTCTGGTTTTTCTGAAGGATTGACCTTGCTTCTTGATGATATCAAAGACCCGGGGAACCTTGGGACCATTATCCGGATTGCAGACTGGTTCGGGATCGGACAAGTTATTTGTTCGGAAACCACTGTGGATCTGTATAATCCGAAAACAGTCCAGGCAACGATGGGATCTATTGCGAGGATAAAGGTCATTTATTGTGACCTTGTTAAAACGTTGTCGGGAATAGCCCCCGGAAAAAAAATTTATGGAACTTTCCTGGATGGCGAGAATATTTATTCACAGGAACTGGATCAAACCGGAGTAATAATCATCGGAAATGAATCACAGGGAATATCCCATGAAGTGGCTCAATTCGTGACGGACAAACTATTGATCCCGGGATTTCATGCGCCAAATAACCTAACCGGGTCAGCAGAATCGCTGAATGCTTCTATCGCTGCTGCCATCATTTGTTCTGAATTCAGGAGAAGATAAAGGTATTTACGATGTACGATTTACGATGTACGATTGAATTTTATGATGTGCGATTTTCGATTATAAAAAAAAATTGAATGAAGGCATCACTCCTGTTTCTTTTTGCTCTTTTCATTATTCCTTTGATTGATAATCCCTTACAGGCTGCATCTGGCAGTAAACTCCCTGCAGATCCGGTATATGAAAATATCGTCTATAAGAACTTTATCAAAACGGTCTTATTGTACAAGGATGGTTTTGAAATGTCTGTACCTGTCATACGGTTGAATTCAGATGAAAAACTCAGGCTTTCTTTCGATGATCTCGATTCGGATCTGAAAAGATACAAGTACACCATCATCCATTGTGAATCTGACTGGAAAGCTTCCACTGACCTGATGCAATCTGATTTTATTGATGGATTCAGGGAAGATAATATCGATGATTTTTCCTATTCCTATAATACGACCACGCATTTCACCCATTTGTCACTGGTTTTCCCAACCCGGAAAATGCGGCCGGCAATTTCGGGTAATTATATTATCAAAGTGTTTATCGACGACCCCGCAGATGTCGCATTTACCTGGAGATTCAGTGTGGTTGAAACTTCTTCCGCAGGAATCACGGGTGAAATTCGTCAGGCTTCCAACATTTCTGACAGGGATTCAAAGCAGGAAGTGGACTTTTCCATTCATTTTAACGGAATGCGGATCTCCGACCCTGACCGGGAAATAAAAGTGGTCATCACGCAGAATGACCGCTGGGATAACGCGATCAGGAATGTTAAACCAAAATTCATGAGAGGAGATGAATTGGATTATAATTACGACGAGGGGAATACCTTTAATGGTGGCAATGAGTTTCGGGCGTTTGACACAAAAAGTCTCTTATATCAAACCGAACGTATTCTGAAAATTGAATATGATTCTGCCGGCTATGAAGTAATACTGCTGGATGATCTTAAAAGAACAACGAAAAACTACGTCACAGAGAAAGATATCAACGGACGAAAGCTGATCAAAAATGAAGAACATGCACAAAACAGCGATATTGAAGCAGATTATACATGGGTACATTTCTTCCTTCCTTGTAATCCCCCGCTTCCGGGTGGGCTAGTATATATACTAGGAGCGCTGACTGACTGGCAACTTAATGATGCGGCCAGAATGATGTATAATTCTTCCAGGAAAGGATATGAGAAAAAACTGTTACTAAAGCAGGGGTATTACAATTATTTATATGTAGTAAAGGATATCAGGAGCGGGAAGGCGGATGAAAGTTTGATTGAAGGGAATCATTGGGAAACCGAAAATGAATATACTGTTTGGGTTTACTTTCATGAGACAGGTGGCCTTTATGACCGGTTGATCGCAGTTCAGAATATTAATTCTATCCCCTAAAAAGGGTATCCAATTCCGAAATTCCAGATCACATCGGAGATCTGAAGCTTTTGTACGTACCAATGATTATTATGGGGATAATAAGGAACCCTGATCGGTACTGCAGGGTCGAGCCGGAAAATAAAGTAATCAAAATCAAGGCGGATACCCACTCCTACATCAAGAGCAACCTGGCTTAAGGCTGTTTTTAAAGAAAATATCCCTCCAGGGAAATCCTGAGTTTCATGACGCACCCATATGTTCCCGGCATCTAAAAATACTGCGCTTTTGAACCATTTATAAACCGGGAAACGGTATTCGAAGTTTCCTTGAAGTTGCAGATCTCCTGTCTGGTCAAAGGTCGCAATGGTATCATTGTGATAAGCCCCTGGTCCAAGAGTACCCAGTCTCCATCCCCTGATATCATTAGCACCACCCGCAAAAAATGCCTTTTCAAAAGGAAGAGCATTCGAGTTTCCAAATGGGAACCCGATACCTCCGTAGAAACGGAATACAAAAGAATTTGAGCTGTTCAGCAAATGATAAAACCTTATGTCCAGGTCAGGTCTTATAAATTGGGCATATTGAATATTAAAAAGTGTATAATTTTCACCCGGATTTTTATGAGCCTTTATTAATTCATCGATAACATATAAAAGATTGCCTCCTGTCTCAAAATTCGACCGGATATAGAAGAAATCCTTTACTTTATTAACCATCTGGTTGTTAAAGGTAATGCTGTATTTCAGCCCTGGAACAAGATGATCCTTGTATTGATTTTGATATCTTTTGTCTTTTAGTTTGCTGAGATCTGAAGCAAAGGTGGAATCGAGAAAAGCTTTAACAAAAATAATTTCGGCGGGATTTAATATATGCCGGAGGGTAACATTTTGCATCCATGAATACCCGAACGATATATTTGAAATATTCCGGTTAAATTCAGGTCTTTGCTGGAAATCGTATCCAATTGAGATGATTGTCTTGGGTTTGAAACTCTTGGAGAGCTTCTCCTGCCTGATAGGGATCAGGAATTTCGGGAAAGTCAGACTGGCATTACCCCCGAATTCCAGCGTATTGAAAAATTGCTTACCTGAAGTAGTTCCGATACTTCCCTGAGCCTGTGCCGAAGTATTAAAGCTTATCTTAAAAAGCTCCGCTCCCCTGAAGACATTTTTATGCGAATACGAAATATTAGCCTGGATACCCGGGGCACCACCCGAATTCGTTACATCCGGGCTTATTGAAAATGATTGCACTGATGCCCTCGAAAGCTGGATGGTACAGTCGAGAAGATTCTGGTGAAGTGAATCTGTTTCCGTTGATTCGTGAAACTGGATATTAATGTATTTAAAAACATTCATGCTTGATAACTGGGAGTATGTCTGATTGACATCGGATAAATTGTAGTGGACACCATTTTTAATAAAAACGGATTGCGCGATCGATCCCGGCCTTATTCTCATTTTATTCCGGAAAAGAAAAGTATATTTACTGGAAGTTGTATCATGCCTGGTACCCGGGTATGTTTTTACCAGGGTATCATAAGCTATTGTGTCAGATTGTAAAAGATCGAATTCGGGATAGATAAAAATTTTATTGATGAAATATCTTTTATGATAAGTTTCTTCAACGGTACCGAAGTTTGTAAGCGATGGTACCACCGGATTGGTGATTTCGATAGAAATATCCATCTGGTGGCTTCCCAAAGCGCTGTCTATCCGGTAAACAATGAAGGAGTTTGAAAACCTGTAATAACCATTGTCTGACAGGCGGGTAGTGATCCTTGTCCTTTCATTATCGAGGATATAAGAGTCATAGTTCTTTCCCTTCTTTATAAGACACTTCGACGAGTCCTGATAGACATAGTGTGCCAGTTGTGTGTCGGTGATGGAATAACTGATGTTGCGGATCATGTAAGGTTTCGAAGTTTCGATAAGATAAATAACCTTCGCTTTCTGTTTCTTAAAGACAACCGAATCACGTAAATCAGAATGGAAATATCCTTTATTGTTGAGGTATAGCCTCATTTGCTTTAAGGAAATAGTCGTCAGGTTTGTGTCGAGCAATACAGGAGGTACACCGACTTTTGTCCTTAACCATTTCTTGAACTTGCTATCCTTCCCTTTACTTCCCAGGTTATAAAAGGCAATGTTGGTCCTGAAAAGCCCTAAAAGCCTACTATTCGGCGTCTGTTGAAGATACCCGCTTAATTCTTCTGCAGTGACTTTATTGGTATTGATCCTGAACTTGTTTTTAACGAGAAGGTACTCATTGTGAGGAAGGTTCTTTGTCACATTACAAGCTACTGCAATGAACAGGAGAGAAAGAAGTAACAAATATCCCGCTACAGGTTTCGGATTCAAACAGAAGAAGTTAAGGTGAAATCGGGCAAAGGTAATGATAAAGGAAATGTTAATCTATACCATTCAGACTGAAAAATTGAAAAACAATGCTATCTTTACCTGTTCTAATCATAAAACTGAGCCTATGAAAACAACATTTTTAATTGTTTTATTAATCATAAGTCTTTTCAAAGTGAATGGACAAGCAGTCCTTGAAAAATCCTTTCCCGGAGAATATATTAATTCGGCGCCGGTTTTATTAACTAACTATGGTTGGGTTTATCCTACTATTATGTATAATTCAAATATCACATTGAAAATATATGCACCGGATTACACACTTCTGAAATCCATTTATCTGGCAATTCCAACCGGTTATCAATATCTGGGAATTTATAATATATCGGATAAATTGTTCAATAATGATAATGAAATTGAAATACTTTTTTCGATGTACAACTCTCAGATTCATCGGTACGATATGCGTCTTGTCAATGAATCCGGGCAGCTTTTGCAGGAATTCCCGAACTTCTATTTTGCAATAATTTACCAGATCGACGGGCTTTTTAAAATGTATGCAAATGACGATTATGATTCAATTGGATATATTTACGGTCTCCCCGGTACTATGCTGATGACAGATAATGTTATAACGAAAGGAACGATAACCGCTGTATATCCCAATCCGTGTTCATTGTCAGCACAAATCCAGTATTGTCTGCCGGAAGGCACATCAAATGCATGGTTAGAAGTTTTTTCAGCCAATGGAATGACAATGCTTCAAAAACCAATTTCCGATTCAGGCACAGCCCAAATTGATGTATCCTCTTTTACGGCAGGGGAATATTTATATAGTATAAAAAGTGGGAGCAGAATAATTGGAGGAGGGAAATTCATCAAAAAATAATGATGGAGCGGGAACTACTCCTCTTACCGCTGGTACCATCGGGATGATTTTCACGGGTTTCTTATCCTTTTTTTTTGTGTTATCCGTGTTCCAATTTTTAATTAAAAATGCAATCTGTTTCCTGATAAAAGTTATTATTTTTGTATAGATTTAGGTTTATTTGAGGGAATTTAACATCGGGATACATGAAAAATTTTATCATTTTCTTTTTTCTGGTGACTCAGTACACTTTAAATGGTCAGATGGGCTGGGTTCAGAAGGATAGTCTTCCATCTGACGGCCGCTATTGTCACATTTCTTTTGTGATCGGCGATAAAGCATACGCCGGATTAGGTTCCATCAATGCGGAGCAACGTGTTTATTCGGCCGAGATTTTCAGGTATGATCCTGAGAATGATTCCTGGGAACGGTTGGCTGATTTCCCCGGGGGAGGGCGCTATGGTGCATCTGCTTTTACGTTAAACGGGAAGGGCTATGTTTGTTGTGGCGTTGATAACAGTCACATGTGGCGGAACGATGTGTGGGAATTTGATCCCGTTACAGAAGGCTGGGTACAAAAATCGGATTTTCCGGGAGGAAACCGTTACAGTGCATCCTCCTTTGTTATAGGCAACAATGCCTATTTGGTTGGTGGTTCGATCAATGAAGGGGAAAATTATCTGAACGACCTCTGGTGTTATGACCCGGCAAATGATACCTGGACGCAGAAAGAGAGTTTACCTGCGACACACAAATCCGGACCGGTTTCCTTCACTCTTAATGGCAAAGGTTATGTTGTCTGCGGCGCCTACTCCACCTATGAAGCCACACAGGATTTTTACGAATATAACCCTGTTAACGATACATGGAGCCAGCTTCCGGATTATCCCGGATTAAGAATAGGTGCTGTTGGATTTGTCATCGGAGATAAAGCTTATGTCGGGACGGGATCTGACTTCAATTCAACCTATAAATCTTTCTGGTATTATTCACAAGGAACAAATAGCTGGACCGCCATTTCTGATCCTCCGGCGACATTCAGCGAACGGGTTGCCGGTACCAGTTTTTGCATTGGGAATACGGGCTATGTATTGGCCGGCCGATCGAAACCCTATGATCCTTTTTACTATACAGGGGGAAAAATGCTGAATGATCTGTGGGCTTACACTCCCTGCCCTCTGCCTATGGCAGGTTTCACTTTCCAGACAAATAATTTTATCGTGAATTTCACGGATACATCCTCCGGAGCAACACAATATTACTGGAATTTTGGTGATGGAACATCTTCGAACGAGAAAAACCCCGTTCACATCTTCACCAAAGGGGTTTTTAATGTTTGTCATGTAGTTGGGAACAACTGCGGACAGGACACAATATGTAAATCAATTCACATCACATGCCCGAATCCGGAAGCCCGCTTCTTCTATACTTTCAGCTTTCCTGAATATCTATTTGCTGACTCATCTGCCACCGGAACCCTGATTTCAAGGCTATGGGATTTTGGCGACAGCACCTATTCAACGGATCCAAACCCCGTTCACATTTATATTGATCCCGGGATCTATCATGTTTGCCTTACCGTAACAGATTCATGCGGAAGCGATTCAACCTGTGAGAATATCATCTTCCTTTTACCATTGACACTGCATATAAATATTACCTATGCAACAACAAATGATTTGCTTGCACAATTCAGCGATCTCACGAACGGAACAACTTACTGGAAATGGAAATTCGGGGATGGAGATTCATCGGAATTACAAAACCCATCGCATCTTTATAAGGAATATGGAACCTATGGTGTATGTTTGACTGCAGGAAACGCTCGGTCTATCGGAACTTTCTGCGATACCCTGCTGCTTTCAATAAATCCTTTGCTGCACATGGACAAACCTGTACTGGTTTATCCAAATCCATCTCCTGGTAAGTTGTTTGTGCGATTTTACAGGAGTTGCTCTACAACTGATATTCTTGTAGAAGATCAGTCCGGCAAGAGCGTTTTTAATCAGCATCTGTTCTCCTCTGATCTGATGGCACCATCGGAAATTGATTTGACGGGACTTTCAAATGGAGTCTATTTTGTACATGTGAAATGTGATGATTACAATAAGGTCTGGAAGATCGTTATTCTGTGACCGGTTATTCTATATTACCATTTTTACCCTTTGCTGAAAGAGTCAGAAAGGATCATTCAATAGGTTTTCCCGAAGCTCCAATCGTAAGTTCCATAGATTCTCAAACAGTCATTGTCTGGAGATTTAATTTTATCACCTCAACCCCCGTGGGGTTGTCTAATAAGTTTCTTTTTTTTCTCGCAGATTTCCGCAGATTAATCGCAGATTTTCGCAGATTTTCGCAGAAGGTTGATAACATGAGTTTTAACTTTGCGTGACTCTGCGTTTAAATCAGCGAAACTCAGCGAGA
>CAIYUC010000043.1 GCA_903929315.1 uncultured Bacteroidales bacterium | reverse complement strand
TGCAGAAAAGCTTGTTCCTGCTTGATAAAAAAGCCAAACTCATGTTGGATCAGGACAATTTTAATGTCATTGTCCTGATTAATCTTTACAGCCAATTTTTCATAATCTTTGGCCAGCGATGTTTTTAGAATATATTTTACTTCCTTGGGATAAGGATAAGTTGTCCCATTTGATTCCAATGCACAAACCTTTATTGATAAGGAATTGCTGAATTTATTATTAAGCGCCTTTATCAAATCCTGGGAATAGGTTGCAATGCCACATTCTCTCGGTGGATATGAGGTAATAAACAGGATCTCAGCCAGATCAGTTATCTTATCCGGGGCCGGTTCTTGTTTGTTGTTTTTAGTAGTGATCATTGAATGAATAGTGTTTTCTAAATCAGATAACTCTTTTTGATACATAATATTATCATCAAATTCATTGGGAAAAATTCTATTTTTTATCTCCGATAGTATACGTTAATAATTCTGCCAATAATCCGGATAAACTTACTGAGGCACAGGCAATATGTGTATCCGCCGCTCCATAATAAATAAATAAGGTATTTCCAAACAAGGCAGTGCCGGTAGGAAAAACTACATTATTCACCTCGCCATACAATTCCCATTCATATTTCGGTGAGAACAATGCATTAGGAAGCCGCGCCAGCTCTTTCGAAGGATCATTCAGATCCAATAAAGCAGCACAGGCCGAATAGATAAGCCCTCTATCAGTTTCTTCCACTCCATGATAAATCAGCAGCCATCCGTGTTCTGTTTCAATTGGAGGGCAGCCACTGCCAATGTAGCTTAACTCGTGCGCATAAACAGGGTCGAGGACAATATGTTCCTGCAGGTTGAGAAAATAATTTTTCCAGAATTCTTTGGTGAGTTCCTTTAAACTATTTACAGAAACAATTTGAATACCAGGTCTGATCCTGTGAAGAAACACCAAATTACCATTGATTTTTCGTGGAAAGAAAATTAAATTTTTGTCCCACAACATTATTTTTTTTTCAGGATCAGCTTCCTGGTAGTAAAACTTATGATTATGGTAATAATTTTCATTTACTTTACCGGCAGACTCAGCAAGGAATACAAATTCTGCATACGTGATAGGAGGAACAATAATTCCCTGTTTTGTAAAATGCCATAGATCTTTTGAAGTAGCTAAAGCCCCGCGGGCATTTGTCCCATCATACGCGGTATATGTCATATAAAACAGGTCATCAATCTTTACCATACGCGCATCTTCAACACCCTGCGATTCATATTCGAATTCAGGAACCATAACAGGCTTATCCCATCGTTCAGCAACCGTCAGCGGGCCATCCAACCTGCAATAGCCAATACTCGAATGATTTCCTTTTCGCACAGCCCGGTAGAAAAGATGAACGTTGTCGCCTTCGCGCATTACTGCGGGATTTAGTACACCTTCGTTTTCAAATTCCAAATCAGTCTTTGTTAATATTACGCCTGCTTTTTTAACCTCTATCATCAGGATTTATTTTTTACTTTTTTAAAAATCGGTTTAATTTTTAATAATGAGGGCATGGTGTCGCCTAATAAAAATCCCCAGGGTTTTAAGGGTTCGATATGGTCGAAAATGAGTTTTACAATTGCAAGGAGCGGTATGGAAAGAAACATACCGGGTATGCCCCATAAAGCATTCCCTGCAAGTACTACTATTATCGAGAAAAGCATATTGATTTTTACTTTTGAGGCAACTATTTTAGGAACGATGTAGTGATTGTCGATGAGTTGGATGAAATAATAGCTTGCCAGTACCCAAACGGCATACCATGCTGTCGATTTGGTGGCCACGGCAATCATCATAGGCAATGCCACTGCCACGATCCCTCCGATATATGGAATGACATTGAGCAATGCACCGATAATGCCGAGCAGGATAGCATAATCAATTCCAAGTATCAAAAGTGCAGCGGAATTTAGCGTTGCTACTATGACAGCTTCGATAACCAGTCCTACAAGATAGCGCTGAATTACAGTTTTGGTCTGCGTAATTATTTCATTCACCTGACCGGGGTCGCTTTTGCCAAAGACCCTGCGGATAAACTCAATTAGCAGGGGATGATAATATAATATCATAAAGATGTAAACGGGAATTAAAAACAATATTACAACCCCGCTGCCCAGGGTGATGAGTGTTTTTCCGATTGCAGCGCTGCTGGTATTGATGACTTCACTTTTGGTGGTTGTAATCCATTCATGGATCCTTTGTTGGTCTACGTCGAAATAACCGGAAGCCCAGGTGATGATTTGGTTGAGTATTTCGGTAAACTTATCAACCAGTATCGGCCATGATTCGCTAAACTTGCTTGCCTGCGAAAATAAAAAAGCACCAAACGCGACAATGACTGAAAAGGCAAGGAATAAAGTAATTACAATAGCTATTAATCTGTTTATTCTTCTCCTTACAAAAAAATTTACAATAGGGTGGAGTAGGATGGCAAGAATGGTTGCGAAAACGAGAGGAACAATAATGCCCTTAGCGATGTAAAAAATCGTAAACAAGACAAATAAACCCATTAAAAAAATGGTTGTCTTTGCGTAAAATGGGAATTTTAATTCTTCATCTTTCACGGCTTTCTGGAATTCTTTTCTTTTTTGAGGGAATATGCTGATAGATAAACTGACCGAATGATTTAAGGGCTTCAGGGTGTTGAGCAACAAGTTTTGTAATACCTACCTGTATAATTGAGCCGAAAAACCTTCTGACTATATTGCCTGATGCCCCTACAATTATTTTTTTTGTGAGATAACCGGTAGCTAAACCTATGGCGATACCTACAATATTATCGATCAAATTGGGCGATGAGACAATATCGTTCAAAGTGCTCTTTAGAATGTTAACAGGTTTTAAACTCTCGAAAGTACGGTAGAATTGTTCTTTCAATAGCTGCTCCTTACTGGCTTGCTCAACTTTTAATAATTGAATTGCATTTTGAAGCCCGGTAATGGAAGTTATTTTTTGCATGTGATTTCATTTACGCATCAAAAAAGCCGATTCGCATAGTCTTCCATGCTTTCGGTTTTGAAAATATTTCAACCCTTGACAGTATTCACGTGTTTTTTAGTTTTTGATAATTTGGCCTTTCCCTGTTCAGCAAAGTCGGAAACTTCTTCCTTTACCTGTTCAAATTCTCCGGAGATGCTGTCAACAAATTCATTGAAATTTTCTTTTAATGAATCCGCATAATCTTCTCCCTTTTTAGATATTTTTTTTCTGGTATCCGAACCCTTTTCCGGGGCAAATAAAACCCCTAACAATGCGCCGGCGGCAAGGCCCGCCAATACACCTAATAATACTTTTCCCGAGTTCATAATTTTATCTTTAAATGATTGTTAATAACTGGTATTTATCAAGGCAATTCCGATAGCTATAGGAACTGGACCCTGATTTCGTGGCAACCCCCAGGGAATTTAATCTCAAAAACGCCTCCCTCAATCGGGGCTGACTAAAAAGCTTTTTTTTACCGCTGAGGTCTCTGGGGCGTTAAATAAATTTTTGACTTTTTAGCCAACCCTGAAGCCCCGAGTACGCGGGGCGGGGGAAGTTTATTAAAGCGTTGCTTTTAAAGAATTTTTCTTCCTTGAATAACCCTGATTAATACTGCAATAACTGCAATTACAAGAAGAATGTGAATGATACCCCCGGCACTGAAGGCAAAAAATCCGATTGCCCACGCAATAATCAGGATTACTGCTATGATATAAAGTAAGTTTCCCATATTTGTAAATTTATTTGATTTATATTATGATGTTTGAAATAATGTTTTCCCGAAAGAGTCCTTTTTTAAAAAGAAAAAAAAGTCAAGCCCCTGGAATGGGCTCCTGTTTAATTATTTTTGGTCCAAAAATCTTTCATAGCTTTTCCAAACTCGCTCATATCATGTTTAAATTTGAGCCTAAATGAATCCCAGTTTTCTTTTCTATCTTCTCTGAATTCCTCAAGGTTCTTTCTCATGTCGCGGTTTTGTTGTTCTAACTCAGCCAATTTCTTTTCGTATCTGGCTCTGTTTTCCTTTTTCTCGTTACCTATTCTAACTTTGAATTCAGCAATGCTTTTTTCATTAGCGCTGATTCTTTCTTCTGATTCTTTTCTGAATTGTCGAATCGAATCTTTAATCGCCTGGTTTAGCGCTTGTTGGGCTTCTACCACTTTATCCTGTGCGTTCTGCACTTTGTCCTGGGCATTTTTAACTTTTTTTTCCGACGACCGGCAACCGGTTAACATTGTTCCTGCCATAAATACTGTTACAGCCAGGGTTAAAATTGTTTTATTCATTGGTGTCAATTTTTATTGGTGAGTATATTAGTATCTTAACAAAGGTATGTCTCTCAATTCCGGGAACTATTTTCCAATAGCATTGTCAAGTCTTTTTGACCTATATTGGTGAGTTCAACTTCACATGAAATTGTTACCTCCTCACTCACCATCACGCCTCCGGCTTCTATGGATGTATTCCAAATAAGTCCCCAATCACTTCTGTTGATTTTTCCGGTAACTGTAAATCCGGCTTTTTCATTTCCCCAGGGGTCCTTTAAAATTCCCCCGAATTGTACATTTAATTTTACGTTTTTGGAAACCCCCCTCATTGTTAATTCTCCCCATAATTCATGATTACCATCCGGATCTGATTTTCCAATAGTGCTTGAAGTGAATGTTATTTGTTTGTGGTTTTGTACATCAAAAAAATCAGCACTTTTTAAATGCTCATCGCGTTTTGCATCACCTGTAGTTATTGAGGAGGCATCTATCCACAGATCAATTTCAGCAGTTTCAAAGTCTTTAGCAGTTGTATAAATACTTGCATCAAATGTTTTGAATTCACCTTTAACATGTGCGATCATTAAATGTCTTACTTTAAAGTCAATTTCACTATGGGCTTGGTCTATTGACCATTTTGTTTTTGTAGTAACATCGGTTGTTTCCATTTTTATTTTTTTAATTGTTAATTATTATTTACCTGATCCGGATTGATTCATATAAGCCCTGTTATCCCAAAAAGATATTCTTCAACCATCACACTGTCTTTCCGGATTTCAACAGTACAAATAGCCATTTATTCGTACCCGCTTTTGATGATAGTCGAAATCATTTTGAAACGTTTGTTGGCTTTTACACTATTTGATGTATGAGCCGGTATAATAATTGACTGGCCTGTATTGAGTAAATTCGATTTTCCATCAATGATAATTTCAGCCTTGCCGTCAATGATTTGGACAAAAGAGTCGAATGGAATTACTCTTTCAGTCAACGCTTCACCGGTATCACATGAAACCGCGGTAATGTTCCCTGTTGTTTTATTAATAATGGTTTTAATAACCACTGAATTTGGAACATATTCAATGATCTCCACAATAATAAGCGCTTTTGCTTTTTCAACTTCGGTATAATCCATTTCTGTATGATTTTAAAATTATTATCGCCATAAATGTTATAATAGAAAAGGTAAAAATCTTTTTTTCATTTGATCCAATGCAGAATGTGAATAAGGGGAATAGTAATTCACACGACAAAGGTGCGACCCTTTATTTCGAAAACCATTACATAACTTTGGAAATAAGTTACATCATTCACACATTCTCCAAAGTGCTGCGCCTTTTGTTTTTAAGATTTTTGAAGTGAGATGGGGTAAGACCTGTCATTTTCTTAAATTGGTTTGACAGATGGGCCACACTGCTGTAATGCAGTTTATAGGCAATTTCGGTAAGATTGAGCTCATCATAGACGAGTAGTTCTTTTACCTTTTCTATTTTATGAGCCAGGTAAAAATTTTCAATGGTAGTCCCTTTAACTTCGGAAAAAAGATTTGCAAGGTAGGTGTAATTGTGATTGAGTTTTTCGGTCAGGTAATCGGAAAGGTTTATTTTGATTGGTTCATCACTATAATGGACCAGTTCAATAATAACCGCTTTTATTTTCTCAACCAGTATGCTTTTTTTATCATCCATCAATTCCAGCCCGGACTTTTTAAGTCCAACACTCAGAAGATCAAGTTGCTCTGCTGAAATGTCCTCCTTAATGTCAGCTTCGCCCAATTCAACTGCAATGAAGTGCAACCCAATTTTTTCCAGCTCGGATTTCACTACCATTTTGCACCGGATGCAAACCATATTTTTGATGTAGATCTTCAATCTGGTTAATATTCAGGTTTCATTAGCTCAATGGATATTTCGCTCTAATTGACCCTTTTAAGGTAACTGCCCGTTTTTTCAGCATTACCCTACCTCAGAATGTCTTGCAAAGATAAGAAAATATTTCATCGATGTCAAATGCTGACAAGATAAATGAAAAATATAAAATAAAATAGAAAAATTTTTTACTATTTTGCATTTTGCAATTTTACCATTTATACTGCATCTTAATAAAAATGCGTAGCAATTTTCTTTTAGATACAGAAATGCCGAGAGGAACAGTTTGCCGGATTTCGCAAACCTGTTCCGATTCGGTATACCTTACTGCGCAAGTTATTTCCGGGAAAAGCATCCAATTGGGCAAAGACTGCTATATTGACTGAAGAAAATTTCATCCACCGGCTGAAAGAAGGTGATCAGAATGCCTATCAGAAACTTGTGTCACAGTTCTCCGATAGGGTTTATAATACAGTCTTCAGCCTTTTGCGAAATCAGGAAGATGCGGAAGATATCACGCAGGAAGTTTTTACCGAAGTATTCCAGTCCATTCATCGTTTCCGGGAGCAGTCAAAGCTTTCAACCTGGATCTATAGGATCACTGTCACGAAATCCCTGGAACTTCTGAGAAGCCGCAGAAGGGAGAAACGTTCGGGAATTATTTTAAGCTTGTTTGGAAAAGAGCACCAGATCAATGTTTCAAGCAATGAACCATTTTATCATCCGGGAGTAAGCCTTGAAAACAAAGAAATGGCAGCTGTCCTTTTCAATGCCATCCAAAGACTTCCCCTTCATCAGCGTACAGCTTTTATCCTAAATAAACTTGAAAATTTAAGTTATGCTGAGCTGGCGGAAATCATGGGCGTTTCCATGTCCTCAGTGGAATCCCTGCTATTCCGGGCAAAAAAGAACTTAAAAAAACTTCTCGAAGTGTACTATGAACAAAATTTGAAATAAGCGCAATTTTTTTT
>CAIYUC010000042.1 GCA_903929315.1 uncultured Bacteroidales bacterium | reverse complement strand
TGTAAGGAAATCATCTGGAACCTTTTGAATAACACGATTGATTTCCTTTCTTAAATCTTTTGTTGTCATGATCAATCCGTTTATACAAAGGTACGAATATTTTTTTCCAAAGTGAAAATCTATCCTTGAATGGCCACTAACGCCTGGTGTGCAGCTGCAGGCCCGCCTTAGCGGGATTGAAGCTGCACACATGTTAGGGGCATGGCATTATTCTTTAATAAATTTCCCTACCTCAATCATGTTTTCATTATAAACCTTTACAAAATAGACGCCCTTTTGCAGGCCGCTAACATCTAATTGCAAATTTCGATTTGTGATGACTTGTTCGGATAGCTTCAGACCATCAACATTGAATATAAAAAGTTGGCTTGGAAGCTTTGAGGATGATATTTCAATCTTTATAATATCTTTTGCCGGATTTGGATAGGTTTTTAATTTATCCGAAGGCATGAAATGGTCAACAATTCCGACAGGATAACCTCCTCCATTTATGGTTTTTAGTATTATTCCACTATTTCCTACGACATAACCTGTATCTACATTGTTAAAAAAGATTGAAAACAGAGAGTTTGTAGTGTTTGAGGACAAACTTCCCCAATTTGTTCCTCCATTATTGGTTTTCAGAATTTTACCTTGCATTCCAGCAACGTATCCGGTATTTTCCGTTGCGAAAAAAATTGAAAAAAGGACATTGGTTGTACCTGAGGTCTGATTAACCCATGTAACTCCGCTATCTGTCGTCTTAAAAATAATTCCATCATCACTCACTGCATACCCAGTATTTGAACTGGTAAAATATATAGAATGAAATTCACCTAATCCGGCTTCATACAACATTTCCCATGATATACCTCCATTAACTGTTCGTATAATTACCAATTCAGGCATATTAATATCCCAATAATATCCTGCAGCATAGCCTGTGTCTGCAGTGGGAAAGAAAACAGAACCCAAGACAATATTATATAATAAATCATAATATGTCCAAGTCATCCCGCCATTCACAGTCTTTTGAATTGTATCATTTGAGCCCACCGTATAGCCTTTATTTAGATCAGTAAAGTACACGGATGATAAATTACTATATGGAGTTACAGAAATGTTGCTCCAGGTGGTTCCGCCATTCACAGTCTTTAGAATTGTACCATTTGAGCCCACCGTATAGCCTGTAACAGAGTCAATAAAGTAAATGGAGTTTAGATTCTTTGTCGTTCCTGAAGACAAGGATTCCCATGTTGCCCCAGCGTTGATGGTCTTAAGGATAGTACCGTTACTTCCAGATACAAATCCCGTGTTCACGTTGACAAAATAAACAGAAGATAGAGCTTTCGTTGTACCCGAATTTAAAACTGTCCAATCCTGTGAACTTGCAGCATTAACTGCAATTATAGAGATTAAAAATATGTAAATTCTTCTCATTTTCTTGTTTGTTAATGTTGTCTTGTCTTTTTTATGCCTTGCCCCTAACGCTCCGCCGGCAGCCGCATGTGCGGGTTTT
The DNA here is from genome assembly GCA_903929315.1 of uncultured Bacteroidales bacterium. Lineage (GTDB taxonomy): Bacteria > Bacteroidota > Bacteroidia > Bacteroidales > FEN-979 > CAIYUC01. The sequence goes on along the minus strand of CAIYUC010000042.1, from coordinate 107 downwards.
ACTTATATAGCGTTTTTAATTTGTATGTCATTTGCAGGTTTGGTTCATGCCCGCCTCCGGAAACCCGCCCGCATTGGGGCTGCGGGCACGTTAGGTGTAGCATTTTA
>CAIYUC010000041.1 GCA_903929315.1 uncultured Bacteroidales bacterium | reverse complement strand
GGGGGAGACTAAAAAGTATATTTAGTATTTCATTGATTTTTCCTTCATTTCAAGCAACGAGTTCAGAATAAAAATAAAAACGATTAACGGATGATAATTGTTTTTTAAATTCCATCGTCTTAATCGATGCATTTGCTTCTTTATTCACAGCCACTTGATAGATTTTCTTAACGTTGTGAGCAATACTTATTAAACCTATTTCAATATTTACTTTTTCTTTTCCTCTTAACTTGAGCCTATTGTAATGTAAATTCCATTTTATATCTCCAAAAACGGACTCAGGTTCAATATTCCTTTGTTTTCGAAGTTTCACCCCTTTCGGACTCGTAAGATTTTCAAGAGCTTGTGCTCGATATTGATTGAGCTTAAGATTGATCTGAAGCGTTCTGTTTCCTTTGGCCTTCTTACATTGATCAGCGAATGGACAACCTTGACAGTCTTCACACTCATAGATTCTCACATGACCGATATATCCATTATCTGTTTTGGTTTCCCTAATTTCTTTAAAATGAAGTGTTTTATTACCAGGGCATATATATGTATCGGATGATTGTGTGTAAACAAACTTGTCTTTAGAGAACGGATTCTCTTTATAAGTTTTTGTTTGTTCGAAATGAAAGGTATTGTATTTTAGATAGTTTCCAATAACCTCTTGTTCTAGGTACGAATAGTTTTCTTCCGTTCCGAAAGTTGAATCACCAATTACATTTTCAGGTAATACGCCGATCTGATCCGCCAACTTTTTAAAATGTTCAACAAATAAGCCACTTTCACCAGGGTTTTGATGAATGCTGTAATTAATAATAAACTGATTTTCGCAACCCAGTAACATATTATATGAAGGACGAAGTAATCCATTTTTTAACCTATGGAAAGTAGCATCAACATCTGTTTTTGAATAACTGTTCCGACCTGATAAATTTTTCTCCTGTTGCTTATATTGCTCCAATTTAGGAAGATGTTCTTTCTCGATCTTTTTCACTGCCCTGGCTACTTTTTCATCAGTTTTACTTAAGCCCTCTTCTTTCTTTTTATCGGATAACTGATCATTGATCTTTTTTACTTGCTCTTTGATCTTTTCACTTGATAACTCATTATTCTGCCCAAGTTCCTCCAGATCCTTATCTCCGTATTGAAGATTTTCGGTATCATTGATTTGTTCGATATGACGAAGAAGTTCTCGGATCTTTTCTTCGGCGTTTGCTTTATACCTCTTCACATTCTTAGCCCATACATAACTGTTCTTACTGGCATCGGCTTCCATCTTTGTTCCGTCGATAAAATAATTCTCCAGTTTAATGTATCCCTGTTCCTGGCAAAAGATAACCATCGACCCAAATACTTTATCTATTACGGGTTTTAACCTGCTTGACCGGAACAGATTGATCGTCCTAAAATCCGGACGATTCATTCCCGACAACCACATAAAATTGATATCTTCCCGCAATTCTTTAGCAATTTTCCTGGACGGATAGATCCCATTCAAATATGCATAAACTAACACCTTTATCATCATCTTGGGATGGAAAATGCTTGCACCTCCTCCTTTATATGCTTTTAATAAAGGATCGATATTCAACTGCTCTATAGTCTGACTTACTACTCTTACCATATGGCCTCCTGGGATGAGTTCATCAAAGGAGGGAGGTAAAAGAAAGACCTGATTAGGATTGTAGGTTTTAAATGTCAGCTTTTTTGATTTACCTTTGGGCATATTGTAATTTTTATCCAAAGATAACACTTTATTACATTGAATAT
>CAIYUC010000040.1 GCA_903929315.1 uncultured Bacteroidales bacterium | reverse complement strand
GCACAACTCCGGTTTTTCAATGGAAGGTTAACGGAATTATTGTGGGAGGCAATAATCCAGTTTATTCCTATGTTCCGGTCAACGGAGATGTCATTATTTGCATACTCACCTCAAACGCAGTGTGTGCCAGCGGAAATCCTGCCACTTCCAATGCTGTTACCATGATCGTCAATCCAAACCTGCCGGTAAGCGTTTCCATCAGTGCCTCAGCAAATCCGGTATGTTCAGGAACATCCGTGACGTTCCTTGCAAGTACTATCAACGGGGGAACGAATCCTTTCTATCAGTGGAAAGTGAATGGTATTAATGTGGGGATCAGCACCAATCCATACAGTTATGTTCCACTTACGGGTGATCATATTGTCTGTGTAGTTACATCCGATGCAATCTGTCCTACCGGAAATCCTGCAACTTCGAACCAGATCACGATGACTGTCAACCCGAATCTTCCCGTTAGTATAACTATTGCCGCATCTGCTAATCCGGTCTGTTCCGGCATTGCAGTGACTTATACAGCCACTCCGGCCAACGGGGGCAGTTCACCTGTGTATCAATGGAAGGTCAATGGGGTCATTGCCGGGACAAATTCATCCACATACACATACAACCCGGCATCCGGTGACCAGATTGTTTGCATACTTACCTCAAACGTTCTTTGTCCGATCGGAAACCCTGCAACATCCAATATCATCACAATGAATGTTCCGGCTTCCCCGGTTGTCACATTCACCCGTTGCAACGATTCAATCACAGCAATCATTGCCCAACCATTCAAATTAAAAGGCGGGATACCATTGGGAGGAACTTATTCAGGTCCGGGAGTTAATTCCTCAACTGGCATTTTCACACCTTCAGTTGCAGGCACAGGCACAAAAACTCTGACTTATACATACACCAATGCTGCACTATGCAGTGCCAGTGCATCTCATTCAATAATCGTATTAGCAGCCCCGGTTTTTGTTTGTGGAAATAATATCACAGATGTCAGAGATACCAAGGGTTATCCTACAGTTAAGATAGGCTCACAATGTTGGATGGCAGCAAATCTTAATTATGGATCGAATATCGCTTCATCACAGGATCAAAGGGATAATTGTCAGCCGGAACATTATTGTTATAATGATAACCTTGTAAATTGTAATACAAATGGGGGACTGTATCAATGGGACGAATTAATGCAGTATGATGTCACACCCGGGTTACAAGGACTTTGTCCGCCCGGATGGCACATTCCCACAGAGGCTGATTGGAATATATTATTTACTAATTATATAAGTAATGCCTTCGCTGCAAGTCCATTACTTTTTTCTGGATTTTCTGGCTTCAATGCTCTTTTTTCCGGAACAAGACATATAAATAAATCATGGGATTATCAGGGGTTTGCGACATTCTTCTGGTCGTCCACTGCCCATGGGACAAATAAAGCATGGTCTCATGGAATGAACGATACTGATCCTTCCGTATCCTTATACCAAGCATACAGGAACAATGCATTCTCCGTTAGATGTGTTCATGATTAAGGTTATGGAATAGTGATCAGCCTCGCCACTCAGAATTATATACGATCCGTTCTTTAATAGACTCAATATCATCCTGAGAAAGATTTATCCAGTTAGCCAGGTTGTAATCCTGAATACTCCGCATAAGACAGTTCAAATCCAAAAGTTGTGCTGCATGACGTTTCAGAAAGATATCCGATCTCCGATACATATCAATAAATTCATCAACCAGTACCGTTAAAGCATATTGCGATTCGACACAGAGTTCATCAAGTTCTATCTGGGTTATCGGGATCATACATCAAGGACTATAACACCTATCGCTGCGAAGGAATCCAAATTTGGAATGACAGTTACAAAGTTTCCAGGACTGACGGCTATGACATCCTTACCATTGATCTGTTTTTCTCCCATGGCAGATAAGTTGAAATTATATGAACTGCTTTGATTGATGATAGTGAATTCACCCTTTACATCTTCAGCTACATAAATTTCTACCAATTGTGTCTCATCGTTGAAGATATACGTCTTGGAACTTCCATCGACTGTCAGTGCATCACCGCTATCTTTATTCAAGTTAGGTATTGATGCGGTTATAATACCGGTTCCACTGCCGGAACTGCTACTGGTACCCGGAACAACTATCCCAAAGAGAGCTCCGGCAACAAAAGTATCATTCTGATAAACCCCACCAGCTTCCAGTTTTGAAAAATCAATACTCATATGACCCCACATATTAGGATTTGTGCTTGATAAGTTAATATAAGCCAATCCTGTGATACGCTGAGGCAGTAAAGCCGAATACTCAAGGAAAGGATTCCCGCCAACTACATTGCCAATTCCTGGGTTGATGAAATGGATCTTGACCACATATTGATATTTACCGTCAGGTTGCTGTAATCCGGCAATGAGCTGAGAAACGAAATAATGGCAGTTAGGATCGATCCTGGATGCATCCATATCTTTTATTGCCAATCCCAATTCCTGATTATCATTACCGGAGTAAGGAGAACTGTATGTCCATCCACCTCCTTCACCAATACCATCCTGACCATCCTGGCCACGTTCTGCAAGGAAATTCCACACCGAATTAAAACCTGTGGGTTCACTTCCAATATTATCTTGTAATGCAACAAAAGATGATCCATTACGGTAAACAACATCACCAATATGATACTGAATTCCTATGGCCCAGATACCTCTCCAGATCAGTCCTGGTCCGCCGGCATCACCTTTATCACTCTTATCACCTTTTCCACCTGCAGGACCAGGAATAGGGTTAATTGTCAATGGAAATTGAAGATTGTTACTTCCGGGAATGTTGTACATGGCTTAGAGGTTTTGTTCGTTTACATAGTCTGATATACGTT
>CAIYUC010000039.1 GCA_903929315.1 uncultured Bacteroidales bacterium | reverse complement strand
GTCTTTGTGACCATTGTGAAAAACGTTGTGGCCTTTGTGGTTAATTCTTAAAGCACTGAACCACAATGAACACCAAGATTGCACAAAGCACACAAAGAAGGAAAAATTATCATCTGCCATACTTATTAGACAGCCCCAAGGGGTGGGGGCTAAAAAAAAAGGGTAAGCTACTTATATCGCACCGCTCAACCGTTGTACCCTTGCTTCCTTCCGAACCTGGGGGAGTTGAACAGGAGCTGGTCGTATAAGACTTACCCCTTGCAAAAATACAAATTTATGGGCTTTCTTAGCCCATTTCACAAATATTTTGTAAGTTTGCCCTTAATTCAAACTTAAAAATCATCATCATGGAAGAAAAACCAAAATCTTCAACTCCAAATGCCCTCACCTATGGGCTGATAACCGGAGTTGTTATGATCGTTTACAGCCTCCTTCTTTACCTTTTGAACCTTCATCTGAACAAATACCTTGGATATATTTCCTTTCTTCTTCTAATTGCAGGGATGGTATATGGAACCATTCAATTCCGCAATAAAGTCATGAATGGCTTTATTTCATATGGGAAAGCGTATTCGAGCGGTTTTATGATCGCTTTATTTGCCGGTATATTAGGAGCCATTTACTCATTCATTTTTTATCAGTTCATCGCCCCCGATGTGGTCAGGGAGATACTTGATATGACCCGCCAGAATATCATGGCAAGAGGCCCTGAAATGACCGATGAACAAATCGAACAGGCCATGAACATGACCTCTAAATTCATGACCCCGCCTTTAATGAGCATCTTCTTTCTCATTTATTGTCTTATAGTAGCTGCTATCGGTGGACTAATCACATCGGCTTTTATAAAGAAAGAAGATAAATCAGCATCCCCGATTGTTTAATAGGATTTTAATGGATATTTCTATTGTAATACCTCTTTTAAATGAAGAAGGATCCTTACCTGAACTGGCAGAGCGTATCAGGCAGGTAATGAACGATAACCGGTTTGCTTATGAAATCATTTTCGTTGATGACGGCAGTAAGGATGGTTCGTGGACTATCATCGAAGGACTTGCCGGAATTGATCCTAACATCAAAGCCATAAAGTTCAGGCGGAACTACGGGAAAGCCGCAGCATTGAATGTAGGATTCGAAGCTGCTTTGGGAGATGTAGTCATTACCATGGATGCCGATCTCCAGGACAGCCCGGAGGAGATCCCGGAGCTTTATAAGATGATAAAAGAGGATGGTTTTGAAATTGTTTCCGGATGGAAGAAAAAACGTTATGATCCGGTGACCAAGACTATCCCCACAAAACTGTATAACTGGTCAACCCGGAAAATGTCGGGTATTAAACTTCATGATTTTAATTGCGGATTAAAAGCATACAAAAATGAGGTGGTGAAATCCATTGACGTTCATGGTGAAATGCACAGGTATATCCCGGTAATTGCCAAATGGGCCGGTTTTACAAATATTGGGGAGAAGACCGTCATGCATCAAAAACGAAAATTTGGAAAAACGAAATATGGCCTTGATCGCTTTTTTAAAGGATACCTTGACCTGATAACCATAAGCTTTATCGTACGTTTTGGAAAACGTCCGATGCATTTTTTCGGACTATGGGGATCTTTATTGTTCCTTGCAGGGTTCCTCAGCGCCGCCTATCTCGCATATGCAAAGTTCTTCCTGCTTGGTTATAAAATGACAGAAAGGCCTTTATTTTATTTCGGACTTCTTGCCATGATACTCGGTACACAATTATTTGTAGCAGGTTTTTTGGGCGAGTTGATTTCCCGAACCGCAAACAGCCGTAATTTATATCTTATCGAGAAAAAAATAGGAATCTAAAAGCTTAAAATCCTGTTGATTTTCTCCTCTCTGAACGAATGACCCGTTTAATGATGGAAAAACGCAAGGTAATTCTCATTGGTTCTGCTCACCCTTTACGCGGGGGACTTGCTACATTCAATGAACGGCTGATCCGTGAATATCTCAAAAGAGGAGATGATGCCTCCATTTATACATTCAGCCTGCAGTATCCGGGTTTCTTATTTCCTGGCAAAACCCAGTACTCCACTGACCCCGCACCAGCAGATATTCCTATTTATATCAGGATAAATTCCATCAATCCTTTCAGTTGGATCAAAACCGGTAGAGAACTGAAAAAAATCAAACCGGATCTGGTAATCATAAAATACTGGATGTCTTATATGGCTCCATGCCTTGGAACCATTGCACGTATCATAAAAAAAAATAAGCATTCAAAAATCATCTCCATCATTGATAACATCATCCCTCATGAAAAAAAACCATGGGATAAGCTTATGGCAAAATTTTGGGTGAACAGCGTTGATGGCTTTATTGTGATGTCAAATTCTGTCCTCGACGATCTAAATAAAATACTCATACTCAAACCCACACCCAAACCCACACTCTATTGCGCGCATCCTCTGTATGATACTTTCGGAGATCCAATAGAGAAAGAAGTTGCAATAAATAAATTGAACCTCGATCCAACTTTCCATTATATCTTATTCTTCGGATTTATCCGGGATTACAAGGGATTGGATATCCTCCTTAAAGCATTCACTGATCCAAGGTTACGTAAATTCCGGCTTAAACTTCTGGTAGCGGGAGAATTTTACTGTGATCCGAAACCCTATTATGACATTATAGAACAAAATAACCTGAAAGATTTTGTGGTTTTAAGCAATGATTTTATACCGGACAACGAAGTAGTCAATTACTTTTGTGCTTCTGACCTTGTGGTTCAAACCTATAAGTCTGCTACACAAAGCGGGGTTTCCCAGATCGCTTATTATTTTAATAAACCCATTATTACTTCTGATGTAGGTGGCCTGGCTGAATCTTTTCCCGACGGTGAAGTCGGTTATGTAGTAAAACCAGATGAAAAAGAAATTGCAAATGCCCTTCTGCGTTTTTATGATAATAAGAAGGAAGAAGAGTTTTCAAAAAATGCTGCCATTGAAAAGTTGAAATATTCCTGGGAAAATATGGCTGATACTATTGACAAACTGGTTAAATGGTAATACTTTTATAACTCCAATAATCCTAAACAATTTACTATGCTGATCCGGAGTAAAGCCCCTCTGCGTTTAGGTCTTGCAGGTGGAGGTACAGATGTGGCGCCCTATTCGGAACTCTATGGAGGGACGATCCTCAATGCCACGATAAGTATGTTTGCTTATGCCACCATTGAACCACGGCAGGATGGGAAGATCGTTCTTAACTCCATTGATAAGAATGAGAATTATGAATTTCAGGCAGCCGACAGCCTGGCCATTGACGGAAACCTGGATCTCCATAAAGGCATTTATAACCGTGTAGTGAAGGACTTTGCAAAGAAACCCTTTTCTTTCAAACTTTCCACCTATGTGGATGCTCCCCCGGGTTCCGGGCTTGGTACTTCTTCTACGTTGGTTGTAGCGATCCTCGGGGCTTTTGCCGAATGGCTCGGTCTTCCATTGGGAGAATACGATCTTGCCCACCTTGCTTTTGAGATCGAACGGGTGGACCTGAATATGGCCGGTGGTAAGCAGGATCAATATGCAGCAACATTCGGTGGCGTCAATTTCATGGAATTCTTCAAGGAAGATAAAGTGATCGTAAATCCATTGCGTATCCACGACAAATACCTGGATGAACTGGCGCATAACCTGATCCTTTACCATACGGAAACAAGCCGCCTTTCTTCCAGGATCATTGAACAGCAATCGCAGAACGTAATGAAGAAAAATATAAGAACGATAGAAGCAATGCACAAGCTCAAAGAACAAGCGATCATGATGAAGGAGGCAATTCTGAAAGGGGAACTTGATAAAATAGGAGAGATCCTTGATTTTGGATGGCAATACAAAAAACATATGGCTTCAGGGATCACCAATCCGTTCATTGATGAAGTCTATAAGACAGCGATAAAACATGGTGCAACCGGAGGCAAAATTTCCGGAGCCGGCGGTGGAGGTTTCATGTTCTTCTATTGCCCCGGACTCACAAGGTCAAATGTTGTGGAAGCCCTGAAAAAATTTGGGGGCCAGACGAAAAGATATGAGTTTACAGCCAAAGGCCTGACAACGTGGACGATCTGATCAGCCTCACCCCCTCTCCTTCAGGAGAGGGGGACGGGGGGTGAGGTGCCAGGGTAAATTCAAGCAATACCAAGAATTTGATATATCTGAAAGAAAATAAATTATGAATTCATTTTTTGAATTAGCAAAAAACCGGTATTCTGTAAGAAATTATCTGGATAAGCCGGTAGAGGACGAAAAGCTGCATTATATATTGGAAGCAGGTAGGATTGCTCCCTCGGCAGCCAATTATCAACCCTGGCATTTTATCGTCATTAGAGAGCTTGAAATGCGGAAAAAGATCGTCGAAACATATAACAGGCCGTGGTTTCTCCAGGCTCCGGTCATAATTGTCGTCTGTGGTGACCACCGGGCTGCATGGAAAAGGCCAGACGGGAAGGATCACTGCGATATCGATATTGCTATCGCCACCGATCATATGACTTTAGCAGCGGAAGACATGGGGCTGGGCACTTGCTGGATATGCAATTTTGATGCAAAACAAGCAATAAAAATCCTGAATCTTCCCAAAGAGATTGAACCGATCGTCTATCTCTCGCTTGGATATTCAGGTGATCAGCCGGACAAAAGGTCAAGACATCTTTCAAGGAAAAAAATGGAAGAAATCCTGCATTGGGAAAAGTTCTGAAATTTCTGGTATTATAATCCCAACTAACGTATGGACAAACCCCAAACGGAAAAAATCAGATCAAATAATTGATTTCCGTAAGATGAATACAATTCCCACCCCCAGCAACAAAAATGATAAAAGGATCAATTTCCATTGAGATAATGTAGGTATTGAAGCACAAGGACAGGGATTAACTGTAATAGCATAGTCGGGAGAAATAGTTCCATCCCCGCAAGAGTTCGTCCCGGAGACGGTAATGATTCCTGATACAGCGGCCAGACTGAAGTCAATGGTAATCGTGTTGGTATTTGATCCGGAAGTAATCGTAGCCCCGGCTGGAACATTCCAGACATAACCGGTAGCATTTGCAATCGGTGGAACAGAATAGACCACTCCCGAACTGCCCATACAAACGGAAGCAGTTCCTGTGATCGGTCCTGCAGGATCAGGCAAGGGATTAACAGTCACATTAAATGGGGGAGATGGAGTGCCATTTCCGCAAAGGTTATTACCATAAACTGTCATTGAACCGGAAGTGGCATTATTGGCAAAATTGACTGTTATGGAATTGGTACCGCTCCCGGATGCAATGGTTGCTCCCGGAGGTAATGTCCAAACATAAGCTGTTGCATTTGGAATGGGGGCTACGGAATATGTAACCCCCGTAGCTCCGGCGCAAACTACTGAAGTTCCGGTGATAGTTCCTGCCGGGTTAGGTAAAGGATTAACAGTAACCGGGTATATAGTCGGAGTGAGAGCTGAACATCCATCGGCATTTGTATAGTTCACGCTGACGTTCTGTGCACCGGGTGCGTTCCATGTTACCGTTATTGAGTTGGTTCCGGTACCTGATGTGATCGTTCCATCGGGAGAAACTGTCCAGGTATAGCCGGTGTTATCGTCCTGGGTGGTATAAATATTTCCTGTTGAACCAACACAGACAGGAGTCGGACCTGAGATGGTGATAACCGGAGGTATACAGCCCATAGTGACGCACGTAAATGCATCTGATGGGGATAACGACGGATTCAAAGTTGTGGCAGATCCTACATATGTTACATTCAGCGCCATAGCGCTAATACCTGTCATCAGAGTATAAAGTAGTAAAATATTTCTTACCCGTAAAAGATTCATAAAAATTGTTTTCATAGTTGTTCTTTTTTTTTAACAAAATAAATAATGTTACATACTTAATAATCAAAAATACAAAATTCATATTAACAAAAAAGAATCTATGTTTTATTAGTGTTAGATTATAAAAAACAAAGATAATGATAGTCATTGTATTAACCACTTTCTAAATTCAATGAAATATCATCTTCAAAACCATTTATCGAAAACAATATGTCAATCTTTAATAATAATCTACATAGATTGCTTAATATCAATTTTTTAGCTTAATAATTCTCATCCCGAATTGGAAGAAGTTTAAGCAATATTGATTTTGCTCTCGTGATAAGCCCCACATCAGATTAAGAGTTTTTTGGAAAGTACATGATCAAATCGGATTTTTATGTAAGTTTGTTTGAAATTTATTTCTATGAGGATAACAGAACCGATCATTGAATCGATAGAAACCAAGAAAAGGATACTGGGGAATGCCAATCTGATTAAAGTAATCGAAGATGTTGTCGACATTTGTACCACCGCTTTTCGGAATGGAAATAAGGTTCTGTTTTGCGGGAATGGAGGAAGTGCGGCTGATGCGCAGCATCTTGCCGCCGAGTTCTCGGGACGATTCTACTATGACCGGCCTCCCTTGCCTTCAGAAGCTTTACATGTGAATACCTCTTACCTGACTGCCGTCGCCAATGACTATTCATTTGAGGAAGTTTATTCGCGGATCCTGAAAGGAAGCGGGAAAAAAGGTGACATCCTGATAGCTATTTCTACTTCAGGGAACTCGGTCAACATTATCAGGGCTTTGCAAACAGCACGGGAATCAGGGATAACGACAGTCGGAATGACAGGTGCGACCGGCGGGAAGATGAAGGATCTCTGTGATTTTCTTATAAATGTTCCTTCTTCCGACACTCCCAGGATCCAGGAATCTCATATAATGGTTGGTCATATTATTTGCGAACTGGTGGAAGCAACACTATTCCCTAAATAACCTACAAATTGGAAGCAATCATCTTAGCCGGCGGTTTGGGCACAAGATTAAAGGGCGTCGTAAACGATTTACCTAAATCCATGGCATCGGTCAATGGTCACCCTTTTCTTGAATACCTTTTAAATTATCTCCTCGGACAAGGGATCCGGAAGATCATTCTTTCCGTCGGCTATAAAAGAGATGAGATCCAATCCTATTTCAAAGATCATTACAAGGGTATGATGATCACCTATGCAATCGAAGAAGAACCCCTCGGTACGGGCGGAGGAATAAAAAATGCATTCAAACAGGTTGAAGATAACCTTGCATTTACACTTAATGGAGATAGCCTTTTCCGTATTGATTTCAAGGCAATGCTTCGAACACATTCTGCTTCCGGCGCAGATTTGACGCTTGCTTTACGCTATCTGGAAGATACCGGCCGGTATGGAACAGTCCAGGTCAATAATGAAAAACGGATTACAGGTTTTATGGAAAAAGACTCCGATTCAGGGCCAGGATATATAAACGGGGGAGTTTACCTGATCAATAAAGATTTTATAGAGAAGGAGGATTTTCCGCAAAAATTTTCCATGGAAAAAGATTGTTTTGAGAAATATTACCAGAAAGCAAGGATCTTTGGATACATTTCTAAAGGTTATTTCCTGGATATCGGAATTCCTGAAGATTACCAGAAAGCACAGGATGATTTTAAAGAGTTTGAAGATTGATTCCACTTGGACATTATTCCTCGACCGCGACGGAGTGATCAATAATCGTATTGAAGGTGATTATATCCGTTCATGGGAGCAGTTTGAATTCCTGCCGGGTGTACCGGAAGCCTTTCGGATATTTTCAGGGATCTTTGGACGGATTATCGTGGTCAGCAACCAACAGGGGATCGGCAAAGGATTGATGACGGAAGACGATGTTCAAATGATTCATGACAAGATGATTGAAGAAATTCAGACACGGGATGGCAGAATTGACAAGACCTACCATAGTCCTTTTCTTGACAGGGAAAATTCCATCCATAGAAAACCCAACGTAGGAATGGCGTTAAAAGCGAGAAAAGATTTTTCAGAAATCAGGTTTAACAAGTCTGTCATGACAGGGGATTCTATTTCAGATATGGTTTTCGGAAAACGGTTGAAGATGAAAACCGTCTTCATTGGCAGGAATAGTAAGCTGATCCGACAAGGTTATAAGGTCATTGATTTTGCCTACTCCGATCTGCTGACATTCGCTAATGATCTTTCATCTACCGGTTTACCGGCATCAGGGTAAAAAGATGCCACGCACTGCATTGCCACATTAACAGTTCTCTATTTATAGATGAGACCATCCGTCATATTCATTACTTTCCTTATCTATACTGCATTCCTGTTTTTCATAACCTGGCTGACTGCACGAAGAGCCACCAACCGGGCATTCTTCATCGGGAACAAAGCCTCACCCTGGTTTGTCGTGGCTTATGGAATGATAGGCGCCTCCATGTCAGGTGTGACTTTCATGTCAGTACCCGGTTGGGTAGGACAAACACAATTCTCTTACATGATGGTGGTGATCGGTTATCTTTTTGGCTATTTCACCATTGCCACTGTTTTATTGCCCTTATATTACCGGTTGAATCTCACCTCCATCTATTCTTACCTCGAAACCCGTTTTGGATTCTGGTCCTATAAAACAGGTGCATTTTATTTCATTGTCTCCAGGGTCATTGGCGCCTCTTTCCGGATGTTTTTGGTGGTCAATGTCTTACAGATTTTCGTGTTTGATGCCTGGCATGTACCTTTTGAAGTTACCGTTCTGATCTTCATCATCCTGATCCTTCTTTACACTTTTAAAGGTGGGATCAAAACAATTATCTGGACCGATACTGTACAAACAACATTTATGTTACTTGCCTTGGTTTTTTCCATCGTTTTTATTGTCCGGAAATTAGGTACTACCTTTCCGGGTCTCACTTTCGATGTGTTTCACAGTGGTTATTGTAAAATGGCTTTCACTGACTGGCATGATAAACGGTTTTTCCTGAAAGAGTTATTGAGCGGAGTATTCATTGCTATTGTCATGACCGGTCTTGACCAGGAAATGATGCAAAAGAACCTCAGTTGCCGGAGCTTAAGAGACGCGCAGAAGAACATGTTCTCATTCAGCTTCATAATGGTCATAGTGAATTTCATGATCCTTTTCCTGGGTGCTATATTATTTATCTATGCTGACCGGACAGGTACATCACTCCCTGCACGTTCTGACGATCTGTTTCCCATGATTGCCATTAATTATCTAAGTCCGGTTGCCGGCCTGGTCTTCCTGGTCGGTCTTATATCTGCTGCCTATCCCAGTGCTGATGGTGCGTTGACATCTCTCACCACTTGTTTCAGCATCGATTTTCTGGGAATGAATAAAAATGAAAGGCTGACGGAAAGGCAAAAAGTCCATGTACGTTATTTGGTTCACACAGGTTTCGCTTTTGTTCTGCTTTTTGTGATCGTCATCTTCAGGATCATCAACGATAGGGCCGTGATCGACAAACTGTTTACCGTAGCGGGATATACTTATGGTCCTTTGTTGGGGCTCTATGCGTTTGGGCTTTTTACGCCATACAAGGTAAAAGACCAATGGGTGCCGATCGTTGCAATAATTTCACCTTTACTTTGTTATTTTTTAAGCAGCCATTCAGAAATATTGCTTTTTGGTTATAAATTTGGTTTTGAACTGTTGATTCTTAATGGAATTATTACTTTTGCCGGACTGCTGATATTGAGGAAGCCAAAAACAAATGTGAGTCATGATTGAATTCATGCCATCTGTTTTTGAATAATATTACATGTCTTTATAAAGAAAAAAAATCAAGTATCATTTAACATAAAATCAGGATTATATGAAACATCTACGGATTTCTCGCAGGATTTTTCTGTTCTTATCATTTTTCCTTATCTCCTGTTCATGGAACCTGCTTCAATCACAAATCAAGGTGATGCACATTGACAACAACGCTTCTCCAGAAGTGAAAGAAGGGATCTTTTATGCGCTCCCGAGAACGATCATTAAAATTGATGTGTCCATTGACAAAATTGAAAATTACAAAGGTCCTTATGCAGATTATGCTTTGCGGTTCCTGGGACTAAAAAATGTAGTGGAATCAAACTCAGTGGAATATAAGATCAATTTCATCAGGATCTCTACTATAGCAGAACCCGATCCTGATCAATATTATTTCCTTGGGCTCCCTGAGAAATCAGGGAAAAATGAAATTGCTAACCTCCTTACACTTAGTGAATCCGGATTGATCCTGGGAGTCCTTCCGGAGAAAAAAGACACCGGCCAAAAACCAGTGCAGGTCATTAAACAGGAAGAATTACCTGCCATATCTGAAAAGGATGTTTTTCCGGAAATATTTAAATACTCAACAGACATGAGCGTTTTTGAGAAAGTTGATACGATCATCCGGAAAGTAAATATCGATACCATGACACTGGAACGGCAATATCTGAAACGCACGATGGTGGAAAAATCTCCTGAACAAAAGGCTAAGGAAGCAGCAGATTTTATTTCCAAGATCAAAGACAACCGTTTTAACCTGGTCAGTGGATTCCAGGAAGTGAATTATAACAAGGAAACACTTG
>CAIYUC010000038.1 GCA_903929315.1 uncultured Bacteroidales bacterium | reverse complement strand
GTCTTTGTGACCATTGTGAAAAACGTTGTGGCCTTTGTGGTTAATTCTTAAAGCACTGAACCACAATGAACACCAAGATTGCACAAAGCACACAAAGAAGGAAAAATTATCATCTGCCATACTTATTAGACAGCCCCAAGGTGAATTTGTTCAATTTTTGTTCATCATTTCAGTTCGAAATTCCAGGTATCTTCTATTTGTTTTCCTCTTCTCCTTGCAAAGACCCTGACCCTGTTCATTCCTTTCTTCAACCCTATATTTTCCCAGTAAAAATCTATCTCAGATGAACCATCTTTCCTGTCATTGATAATCTTCCCGTTAACTTCAAGCAGGGGATCATACAGATTACAATAAACAACGATCCTTTTCAGAACATCCTGATTCACTGTATCACTTTTCCCGGCGATAAAAATAACCGGATCTTCAGACCACCTTGCCCTGTACCAGTGCAAACGATCATCATTCCGCCCACTGTCGATGGAATCGTAAGGAATCCACCATACATTACTTTCATGAAAGGTCATTCTTCCCGGATCTTCTTTCTTTATAAGGTCAGTAAACCTCTCGCGCTGACCACACCCAATAGTATCAACATTAGTTAAAAGGTCTTTATCCTGATAGCTCCAATTTCCAAAGCTCCAGAAAAAGATCGAAGGATGATTATAGTTCTGACTGATAAAATCTATGATATTCCTGTTTGTAGCTTCACTTGTTATATTTTGGTTGAAACTCCCCCAGACAATGAGTCCAATTGAATCACAAAGGGCATAGGCAAAATCTGTTTGAAGCTGCCAGGGGAGGTAAACGGCATTTGCACCTGACAAACAAACGTTTTCCAGTTGTCTCTTCAATTGTTTGAAGAGTTCATTATTGTCAGGATAAATTGTTGTATCATCGAAATATACTCCGTATAATGGAAAGTCTTTATTGTTCAGGATGAACCTGCTATCTTTGTCAAAACCGAATTTCCTCAATCCCAGAGGCAGATATCTTGTTTCGAGGATCTTTCCGTTCTCAAGGACTTCAAGGATGATTTTATAAAGAAACGGATGTTTAGGACCGTTCCATAGTTCGGGCATTCCGAAAGTAAGGTCTTGCTTCACAGAGGTCACTCCGGAAGTATTTAATTCCACATTACGGATATCCCTGGCAATAAATTCCTGATGATCCCAAATTCCGCACCTGAGCTCAACAGTTTTCTTTTTACCGCTCCGGTTTTCCAGGTTTGTCGTTACAGAGATCTCAGCAATAGAATCATTTACAATCTTTTGCCTAATGTAAATACCTGGTTTACCAGAAATCTGACCATAGGAGACAATGGATAAAACAAGACTAAAAAAGCAGACGAAAGACAGAGACCTTTCCTGGATTTTCATTTACTATTATTCCTTTTAAAATGATAATCTTGAGCCAATAAAGAAAAGTATTTTTTAACGCTTACTTTACTTTCCAGCACCGGTTGGATTCAGAGGCTGAATTTTGATCTTATCCTTCATCGTTAATCCGGAAATTATCTGGATATTGATACCATCGGAAAGGCCTGTTTTGATCAGCCTTTTTTCAAATTTCTGGGGAGCCGTTTCAACTTCTACATAGGCTGAATCTCCTTCAAAAAGCAAAAGTCCTTCCTTTATAGCCATGACTTTGTCTTTCCTTTCAAGAACAATATCTGCGTTGGCGCTGTATCCTGCCCGTATGAACTGTTCGGGTTTAAGTCGTACGTCTGCTTTAATTTCAAACTGTACCGCTCCGTTCTCCAGCACCCCTTTAGGGGCTATATATTTTAAGGTGGCATGAAAAGTATCATTTTCAATTGCCCCGACCGTTAAAAGCAGGTCCATTCCGGGTTTGATCTTCCCGACCTCAGTCTCATCGACTTTGCCATCAAAGATCATATCTCCTACATCAGCAACTGTTGCAATAGTAGTTCCGGCATTGAAAGTATTTGTTTCAATGACAGATGTCCCGACTTTTACCGGCACATCGAGCACCATTCCTTCTATGGTGGAGCGGATCAGCGTATTGGTAACTTTTCCGGATTTTTTATTTACACCTTCTTTTATCAATTCAAGGTTTGCCTCAGCAGCGTCAACTTCCTGGGTTGCATTTTTATATGTTACATCTGCCAGTTGAAATTCGGATTGAGCAATTACACCTTCACCTACTAATTTCTTTTCCCTGTCATAATTGATCTTTGCATCATCGAATGCAATTTTCGCTTTCTCAACCCGTCCTTCGGCATTATTCAGATTGACCAGGTCTGGAATGATCCTTACCCTTGCAATTATATCGCCTTCATGCACTTTTTTACCGGCTTCGACAAAAACTTCTTCAACAATACCTGAGACCTGTGGTTTAATTTCGATCTCTTTCCGTGGAACAACGGAACCCGTCGCTACAGTCTTCTTGGTTATATTCGTCGTAAATGGCCTCTCCGTTAGATAAATAACGGGCTTTGCGGTGGATTTTTTGTATAAATAGAACAGGGTTGCAAGGAAAATTGCCAGAATTATTATTAAAAGCGAAATTTTGAGTATTTTTTTCATAGAGGGTGTAATTGTATAATAATCAATATCATTTATTCATATCTGAGGGCATCAATTGGCTTTATGGAAACTGCTCTTTTTGCCGGTATAAATCCTGCGAAAGCGCCCGAAATGATCAAAATCGTCAAAGCTACCACAGCAACCTTAAAATTAATTCCCGGATGTAAGAACATCTCAACATTTGCACCTGATTTTTCAAGCAGGAAATTAATCAGCTCAAGTAAACCTACCCCGATCACCAACCCGGTATATCCGGCAAAAGTAGTAAGTACCACGGATTCTGTGATGATCTCACTGATAATATTGAGGGGCGAAGCACCAAGGGCGCGTTGAATTCCGATCTCTTTCGTACGTTCTTTAACAACCACCAGCATGATATTGCTGACCCCGATAATGCCGGCCAGTAAAGTACCGATGCCAACAACCCAGACCAATCCCCTGATACCTCCAAACAATCCCTGCATCTGATCGAATTCTTTTTGAAGATTGAAATGCCCGATAGCGGTTTCATCATTGGGAGATATGGAATGTTGCTTTTTCAGTAAATGCATTGCCTTATTTTCAACAACGGAAACAGGAATATTTTCTTTTGATGTTATGCTAAAGAAACCCACTATATTGCCATAATTAAATGTTTTCTGCATGGTGGTAAAGGGCATATAGATATTTTGATTTTCCTGTTCTGCATTTTCACCTGAGCGACGTGATATAAAAGTCCCGATTACCTGAAAATAAACTCCCTGGATTTGAATATATTGGTTAATGGGATCTTCCTCCTTTTTAAAAAGGATATCCACTACCCTGGAACCAATGACTGCCACTTTTCGCTTTTCTTTTATATCAATCTCATTGATAAACCTGCCTTTTTTAATGTTGAGCGGGTCGATCAGATTAAATTCCGGATAATCTCCCATAAGGCTGAAGATACCTGATTTTAAACCTCTTACAACATTATTTACAGACATATAACCACCTGTCTGAAGCCGGGGAGCAAGGTATTTTATTTCCGTGATTGAATTTTTAAACGCTTTCGTATCTTCATCGTCGAAATTATATCTTCGTCCGCGTGGGAACCCTTTATAAGGTATAGAGGTTTGCTGTGGCCAGATAAAAACACTGTTCGTTGCCATGTCTCCGAAATTCCGGGTAACTCCGTTTTCCAGGCCGTTACCTGATCCGAGCATGATCACCAGCATAAATATACCCCAGAATACCCCGAAAGCCGTCAGAAACGTCCTCATCTTGTTTTTTTGCAGGACATGATAAATCTCCTGCCACCTGTCCAGATCAAACATATCTACCCTTTTGAGTACCTATTAATCCTTTACCATTAAGCATTCACTTTCATCTAACTAAAAACCAAGCTGCTTGGTTGACAAGCATATAGGTTTAACTCTGATTCGATTTTTAATAACCTTTTTTGTAAAAATATTCGCTTAGACTCGAGCATTTTTACATTCTTTGTACGGTCAATAGAT
>CAIYUC010000037.1 GCA_903929315.1 uncultured Bacteroidales bacterium | reverse complement strand
TTAATGTTTCTCGCTGAGTTTCGCTGAGTTAAACGCAGAGTCACGCAAAGTTAAAACTCTTGTTTTCAACATTCTGCGAAAATCTGCGATTAATCTGCGGAAATCTGCGAGAAAAAAAAGAAACTTATTGGACACCCCCTGCAGGGGATGAGGTGAACAAATGAAACCAGATAAAAATCATGAAGTCTCTACCTTCAGATAATGCGAAAGAATATAAGGTCATTGGATTAATGTCCGGGACCTCTCTCGACGGATTGGATATCGCTTATTGTCATTTTGAGATGAATGAAAACAAATGGAAATATCAGATCATTAAAGGACATACCATACCTTATTCCATTGAATGGCAAAATCGTCTTAAATCTGTTGAAACCGGAAGTGCTCTGGAACTGGTTCAAACCGATCATGACTATGGTCATCTTCTCGGGAAACTCACGAAGTCTTTCATTGATGAACACAATATCAATCCTGACTTCATTGCATCCCATGGACATACTGTTTTTCATCAACCGTGTAACAGGATCACATTGCAGATCGGTAATGGTTCTGCGATTGCTGCTGAGACCGGTCTTCCTGTGATTTGCGATTTCCGGTCCATGGATGTTGCTCTCGGAGGGCAAGGCGCTCCATTGGTCCCGATAGGTGACAGGCTGCTTTTCCCTGAATATGATTATTGCCTTAATTTGGGCGGCATTGCGAATATATCCTATGAAAAAGAAGGCAGGCGCATAGCTTTTGATATTTGTCCTTCTAACATGGTGTTGAATTCACTTGCAAATCATTATCACCTGTCATTTGATAAGAACGGAGAAATTGCCCGCCAGGGAGAATTGAGCCAGGATCTTCTCAGGAAAGTAAATGATCTGGATTATTATCATTTTAATCCTCCTAAGTCCTTGGGCAAAGAATGGGTCCTTAGTGAATTTTTTCCACTTATCGAAAAATTCGACATCCCCACTAAAGATAAGCTCAGGAGTGTCTGTGAACATATTGCTTACCAGGTCTCAAAGATAGTTCAACCGGATCCGGCCCGGAAGATGCTTGTTACAGGAGGCGGGGCATTTAACCTCTTTCTCATGGAGAAGATCAGGGAAAATTGTCAACTGGAAATTATCATTCCAGATCATGATACGGTGAATTTCAAAGAAGCCCTGATCTTTGCTTTCCTGGGCATTTTAAGGTGGAGGAAGGAGGTTAATTGTCTGAAATCATGCACCGGCGCTTCACAAGATAATACTGGCGGGGCTATATATATTTCAGCCCGGAATTATTCGTAATTTTGTATCATCCTTTGACATTCCACACCGATCAATCTGGTCAAAGAATAATGCATAGCTATACCGGTAACGGCAATTGGATCCGATGAATTATCAACAAACCCTTTCTTATTTGTTTTCCAGGCTTCCGGTGTTCGAACGTACAGGGGCAGCTGCTTACAAGGCCGATCTGACCAAAACCCTGACATTTTGTAATCTCCTGGGAAACCCACAGAATGACATCAAAACAATTCATGTTGCGGGTACAAACGGAAAGGGATCGACCTCCCATATGCTGGCGTCCATCCTGCAAGAGAAAGGATGGAAAGTCGGTTTATATACCTCACCGCACCTGAAAGACTTCAGGGAAAGGATCCTTATTAACGGAAAAAAAATTCCACAAGCCTATGTCACAGGTTTCGGTAAACAATATATAAAAGAATTTGAAAGGATCGGTCTTTCCTTTTTCGAAATGACGGTAGGACTCGCTTTTGACTATTTCAGTAAGATCAAGGTAGATATAGCAGTCATTGAAGTAGGATTAGGGGGCAGGCTGGATTCGACAAATATTATTACCCCATTGGTATCCGTGATCACCAATATCAGCTTCGATCACATGCAGTTTCTGGGTGACACGCTGGAAAAGATAGCAACTGAAAAAGCGGGTATCATAAAACCAAATGTTCCTGTTGTGATCGGTGAAACGCAGAAAAAGATCCGCCATGTATTCATTCAAAAGGCAAATGAGTCCGGTTCAGACCTTCTTTTTGCAGATTCGCTCTATTCACTTGAGAGAAATCAAACATCAGCCATTGAGGATGATCATCTTATTGTTGACGTTTTCCGGGATAAGAAACTATTTCTTAGGGATCTTCATTCACCGCTTTTGGGATTCTACCAGTTAAAAAATATTGTGACGGTGCTCGGTGTGGTTGAAATGCTTGGAAAAACAGGGGTTTCAATGACAGGGAACGAAATAAAACGTGGCATAAGGAAGGTGATAAAAAATACTCATCTTTCCGGCCGATGGCAGATCATTTCATTTTCCCCGCTTACAATTTATGATACCGGGCACAATGAGGCAGGGTTAAGCGAAATTATTTCCCAAATTAATTCCATATCTTACCATCATTTGCATTTTGTCTTTGGAGTCGTTAAAGACAAGGCTATCAATAAAATGCTGGCGATCCTTCCGAAGAATGCGACATATTATTTTTGCAACGCAGATATACCAAGGGCATTGAACGCGAAAGAGCTGAAGATTCAGGCTGATCTGGCGGGTCTCACGGGAGACTTTTATCCTTCTGTCTTGGAAGCATTGACGACTGCACAAAAGAAAGCCGGGAACGAAGATCTTGTTTTTGTCGGGGGAAGTACATTCGTTGTTGCAGAAGTACTTTGATCCGGGAGTTTTTAACCTCCGCTGATCAGATGCAATACACTCAGTTCATCACCATCCTGAACACTGGTTACTTTATAATCGGTCTTCTTTACCAGCGCTCCATTAAGCTTTATAACCAGCATTTTGAAGGTAAAATTCTTTCGTTCTAATATATCATTTATGGTGAGTGTATCTTCAATAAATGATTCCAGGTTATTATTTAAGGTTATTCTCATTATTTCGTTATTTCATTATCTCATTATTTCGCTATTTCATTGTTTCGCTATTTCACTATTTCGCTATTTCACTATTTTACCTTCACCTCCCAACAATATCTCCAATACAACATTCGCCTGCATATTCGCCACAATCCCAACCCTTGGCGCAATAGGTGGAAGATCGGGACTGATTTCAGAAACTTCATCCCCACAAATGTACATGTTATCAAGCTTTCTGACATGGATTAATTCGTTCATACCCCATCCGGCCATACCTGATCCCACAACTAAAGGTTTATCAGGAAAATTCAGAAGGACCGTTTCAATAAACATCTCTTTCTCACCGGCCAGGTCAAAAGCTTCGACAAGGACATCACAATTGTGAAAAATAGGTATGATATTGTCCGGAACAAGTTTTACATCGTATGCAATTATATGCACCGATGGATTGATCCGATTTAAATTTTCCTTGATTGTGGCAGACTTTGATTGCCCTATCTGGTCATAGAAAAAATATTGACGGTTGAGGTTACTTTCGCTCACCTTGTCATGATCAGCAATTATAATTGTTCCCACCCCTACACGTGCCAGGGCCGCTGCGCAATTCGAGCCAAGTCCGCCTGCACCTGCAATCCCGATAATCTTGTTCTTCAGGGTATTCTTAATTTGTTCAAAAGTCATTAGACATTGGTAATTATGGTAATTTTATTATCGTGTCATCAATTCCAAAAATCAATAACTCCAAAAAGCATTACTTCACCTTTGTAAAACAAAATTAAGAATTTTGGTCTGATAAAAAATGAGTAATTTTGTGAATCCGTTCACAATAAAAAAGGAATGTCACGATATGCACAGAAAAACCTATCGATCATTTTGACTTCCTTATAGTTACAATAAACATTTTTTTCTATTTTTACCTTTGAATATGATATTAACCTTAACGCGTTTTCTATGAAATTTGAGGAATTCAAACAGCATAATAAACTCCTGAAGGAGTTTAAATACAAATGGGCTCCTATTCAGCAAGGATATAATAACAGAACTTTATATGTTAACGTTACCGATTATACAGTTAAAGAAAAACCGGTTGAT
Organism: uncultured Bacteroidales bacterium; assembly: GCA_903929315.1. Lineage (GTDB taxonomy): Bacteria > Bacteroidota > Bacteroidia > Bacteroidales > FEN-979 > CAIYUC01. The sequence goes on along the minus strand of CAIYUC010000037.1, from coordinate 2,586 downwards.
CAGCAGATGAAGGAGAAATTTATAGGCGGAAAAGGATTTGATCTTCGTCTTTTATGGGATAATACAAAACCCGACACAAAATGGAATGATCCCGATAATGAAATTGTCATCTCCGGTGGTCCCTGCTGTGGAATTACCCAATATTCAGGAGCAGGTAAATCGATCGTTTGCTCGATCTCTCCTCAGACAGATTCCATAATGGATAGTAACGTTGGGGGTTACTTCGGTCCTTTTCTGAAATTCTGCGGATTTGATGCTTTTGAGCTCCAGGGAAAATCGGATCAGGAGGTGATCATTGTCCTCGATGAAGAAAAAGAGACGGTTGAAATCTGGGAAGCAACTGGTCTTCCCTTCGACAGCCATAAGCTTGGAGAATTCTTACATGAAATGTTTGCAAAAGAAGGGAATGACAAGGATAAAATGAATGTTGCGGTTGTTTCTTCAGGCACGGCAGCTGAACATTCACTGATCGGGATGCTGAATTTTACTTTCTATGATATAAAACGTAAAAAAGTGCGGCTTAAGCAAGCCGGTCGTGGCGGGATTGGGACTGTTCTCAGGGATAAGAAAGTAATTGCTTTGGTGGCCAGGGTTAAGGGCATCGGTGGAAATCGGAACAATGTCGTCAACATGGAAGCCATCCAGGAACGCGGTCACAAGTTTAACCGGGAAATGCGTGAACTGGATGACAAACAATGTGAGATGCGTTCAAAGGGCACAGCTCACCTGACACATATCATGAACGACTATGATCTGTTGCCGGTTCATAATTTTAAATTCGGAAGCCATCCGGACGCTTATAAGATTCGTGGCGATGTTTGGAAATCCTATTTCACCCAAAACGTTCCTGACGGATGCTGGATCGGCTGCAATATGTCATGTGCCAAGGGGGTAGATGATTACGAGCTTCGGTCCGGGCCGTATAAAGGTGAAAAAGTGATCGTGGATGGTCCTGAATATGAAACAACATCTTCACTGGGTTCCATTGCCGGTATTTTCAATCCTGACTTTACCATTGAAGCCAATTTCTATTGTGATACCTACGGCATCTGCACCATCACCTGGGGGACCATCCTCGGATTCGTGATGGAATGTTATGAAAACGGCATTCTTAATGAAGAGAGGACCGGCGGATTAAAACTCAACTTCGGTAATGCCGATATAGCAATGGATTTGTTACATCAGGTTTCGCGTGGGGAAGGGTTCGGATTGATTGCCGGGCAGGGCGTTCGCAAGATGAAAGAAATATTCGCAAAGAACGGATGGGGTGATGCCCAATTTCTTCAGGATATCGGAATGGAGAACAAAGGACTGGAATATTCCCAGTACGTTTCCAAAGAATCCCTTGCGCAGCAGGGAGGTTATGCCATGACCAATAAAGGCCCGCAGCACGATGAAGCATGGCTTATCTTCATGGACATGGTGAATAACCAGATCCCCACTTTTGAAAAGAAAGCCGAAGCGCTTCATTATTTTCCGATGTTCCGTACATGGTTCGGTCTGGCCGGTTTCTGCAAGCTTCCTTGGAATGATGTCGAACCTGAAAACAACCCTGAAACGGCTGAACCTGCAAAAGTTCCTGAGCATGTAGATAATTATGTAACCATTTTTAATGCAGTAACCGGGCAGAATATAGATAAAAAAGAACTGGTAAGACAATCTGAAAGGGTCTATAATTTTCAACGTATTTTCAACCTGCGTCGTGGTTATGGTACGCGGAAACATGATGCGCAACCTTACCGTGCATGTGGACCAGTAACAAAGGAAGAATATGAATCACGTGCTGAACGGTATGACAAGCAACTTATTGAAAAGATTGGATTTGATCCGGCAGGTAAAACCACGGAAGAAAAGATGGCGGTTCTTCGCAAATTCCGTGAAGAACAATATGAAAAACTCCTGGACGCCGTTTATGCACGCCGTGGATGGACTAAAAACGGCGTTCCAAAGATCGAACATCTGAAGCAGTTGGGGATGGATCTCCCGGAACTTATTGAGACCGTCGCACCCTACCAGGAATAAAAATTAGCACAGTTATATTGACCACTATTTGAAATACCTTCTATGGAAAAGAAAACCATCATTCAAGACAAAAACCTGATCGCTTATTGCGGTCTCTATTGCGGAGCTTGCCGATCTTATTTGAAAGGCTCATGCCCAGGCTGTCACGACAACACCAGGGCAAGCTGGTGCAAAATACGCTCCTGCAATATAGAACACAGCTATTCAAGCTGTGCCGATTGCCATGAATTTTCAGATCCAAAAGAATGCCCGAAGTTCAACAACTTCTTTTCAAAATTCTTTGCCCTTATATTCCGTTCCGACCGGCCAGCCTGCATCGGGAAGATCAAAGAACTGGGATACGAAGGATTTGCTGCCTATATGGCAGAAAACGAGCTGCAATCCATCCGCAGAAACTAATTAAAGATCAAGATTCAACATTCAGGGGTTGTCTAATAAGTTTCTTTTTTTTCTCGCAGATTTCCGCAGATTAATCGCAGATTTTCGCAGATTTTCGCAGAAGGTTGATAACATGAGTTTTAACTTTGCGTGACTCTGCGTTTAAATCAGCGAAACTCAGCGAGA
>CAIYUC010000036.1 GCA_903929315.1 uncultured Bacteroidales bacterium | reverse complement strand
GTAAATTAGTGAATAGGGTATTCGCAGTAATAGAAAGAAGAACTCCTTATGTTACCGTTTATGGAAATAATTTTGTATAATTATTTGTTTATATCTTAGAATTCACAATGCCTTACACCAAGTTCACAAGGAATATTTTCTTTGTGCACCTTGTGTCTTCATGGTGTTCATTGTGGTTAAAATTAGTAGTTAGGATCTTTACCTTGTCTGCTTAGATCTTTTTCTATCATCACCTCAAATAAAGATTTAGCCAAGATAAGATGCACTGTCAATACAATTTTTTGTAACTCTCAATTTTAATAAGTACCTTTGCCCCCTTCAAAATTTTCATAAATTCTAATGGTAAATATAACATTTCCGGATCATGCCGTACGTCAGTTTCCGGAAGGTATCACCGGGCTTGAAGTAGCAAAAAGTATAAGCGAAGGACTTGCCCGTAATATACTTTCCGTTAAGGTGGATAATGAAATCTGGGATGTCTCCCGTCCGATCAAAAAGGATGTGGAAATCAAATTTCTTACATGGGATGATGAAGGTGGCAAGGCTACTTTCTGGCATTCCTCTGCACATCTCATGGCTGAAGCAATAGAGGCCATATACCCCGGCGTAAAATTCGGTATAGGACCTCACATCGAGAACGGCTTTTATTATGATATAGATTTTGTTGATCACGTTATCTCTTCCGAGGATTTCCCGAAGATTGAAAGTAAAATGCTCGAATTGGCAAGGGAAAAACAAACGTTTGTACGGAAAGAAGTTTCAAAAAAAGATGCGCTTGATTATTTTACCAGGAAAGGCGACGAATATAAAGTAGAATTATTACAGGAACTGGAAGACGGTCAGATTACCTTTTATGAATCCGGCCGGTTCATTGATCTTTGCCGCGGGCCTCATTTATATGACACCGGTCCTATTAAAGCCATTAAGCTTCTGAATATCGCAGGAGCTTACTGGAGAGGGGATGAAACCCGTAAACAGCTTACCCGGATTTATGGCATCACTTTTCCGAAACAAAAAGAGCTGACGGATTGGCTCATCCTCCTGGAGGAAGCGAAAAAACGGGATCACAGGAAACTCGGGAAAGACCTTGAATTATTCACTTTTTCCCAAAAAGTCGGACTTGGCCTCCCTATCTGGCTGCCAAAAGGCACCATACTGAGAGAACGGTTGGAAATGTTCCTGAGGAAAGTTCAGAAAAAAGCAGGCTACCAGCCAGTCATCTGTCCTCACATCGGAAGCGTTGAATTGTATAAAACCTCCGGGCATTACCAGAAATACGGCGAAAGTTCATTTCGTCCTATCACCACCCCTGTTCCCGGAGAGGAATTTTTTCTAAAACCCATGAATTGTCCTCATCATTGCGAGGTGTATAAATCCAAACAAAGATCTTATAAAGAGCTTCCGATAAGGTTTTCCGAATTCGGAACCGTATACCGTTACGAACAAAGCGGGGAATTGCATGGACTGACGCGTGTCAGGGGATTTACCCAGGATGATGCCCATATTTTCTGTACCACCGACCAGGTAAAGGAGGAATTCAAAGGCGTCATCGATATCGTTATGCTTATTTTTAAAGCATTGGATTTTAAAGATTTTACCACCCAGATTTCGCTCCGGGATAAAAATAACCAGGAGAAATATATTGGCAGCGATGAAAATTGGGACAAAGCCGAAAAAGCCATTCTTGAAGTTGCAGAAGAAAGCGGGTTGAATACGGTAATAGTTCCCGGTGAAGCAGCATTTTACGGTCCGAAAATGGATTTTTTGGTAAAGGATGCACTGGGGCGGAAATGGCAGTTGGGTACGATCCAGGTTGATTACAACCTTCCGGAGCGTTTTGAGCTTGAATATATCGGGAATGACAACCATAAACACCGGCCGGTAATGATTCACCGGGCTCCATTTGGTTCAATGGAACGGTTTGTTGCAGTGCTGTTGGAGCATACGGCAGGTAAATTTCCGCTATGGCTTTCTCCTGATCAGGCTATCATATTGCCAATCAGTGAAAAGTATCAGAATTATGCAGAAAAAGTTTTTAGTTTACTAAATAATTCCGATATTCGCAGCCAAATTGACGATAGGAATGAGAAGGCAGGGAAGAAGATCCGCGATGCCGAGTTGATGAAAATCCCCTATATGCTGATTGTTGGTGAAAGGGAAGAAACCGAAGGAACCGTTTCTGTCAGAAAACATTGTGAGGGTGACCTTGGTCCACGTAAAATCGAGGATTTTATCCGGTTTGTCAACGAAGAGGTCACAAAGGAATTAGGTGATATTTATTTATAGTTTTTATTCATAATTTAGTAGTAACTAAAATATTAGGAGGAACATTTATAGCTATTCCGTATAACAATCAGAGGAACTTCCGCAAACCATTTGTGAAAAAGGAAGAACCTTATAAAATAAATGAACTAATAAAATCCCCGGTCGTTCGCGTGGTTGGTGATAATGTTCTTCAACCGGGTATCTATACTATAAAAGAAGCCCTGAATATCGCGGAAAACCTGGGTCTCGACCTGGTAGAAATTTCACCTACAGCCAATCCACCGGTCTGTAAAGTGGTCGATTATAAAAAGTTTCTCTATGAACTAAAGAAAAAGCAAAAGGAGATAAAAGCGAAAACGGCCAGAATTATTGTTAAAGAAATAAGGCTTGGCCCGAATACAGATGACCATGACTTTAATTTTAAATTAAACCATGCAATTAAATTCCTGAAAGATGGGGCAAAAGTAAAAGTAGATGTGTTCTTTAAAGGCAGATCTATAATTTATAAAGAACAGGGGGAATTGATCCTGTTAAAGTTTGCACAATCTATTGTGGATTATGGAAAAATCGAACAGATGCCACGCCTGGAAGGAAAAAGAATGATAATGATCATAACACCGAAAAAATAAATAATAATTGAAAATTTTAGATAAAAGAAAATGCCAAAAATGAAATCAAAATCCGGTGCCAAGAAAAGGTTTGATATAACTGGCACTGGAAAAATAAAGCGGAAGCACGCTTTTAAAAGTCATATTCTGACAAAAAAATCAAAGAAGCGAAAACGTAATTTGACCAAGTTCACCATCGTGGATAAAACCGATGCTGCGAATGTGAGAGAGATGCTTCAATAATAGTCAAAAAATTGTACAACTTGCTTTTAGCTTCAAAGATTCCGGAACCGGAACGCTAACGCAAAAAATAACGAACCATGCCAAGATCAGTAAATGCAGTTGCCTCCAGGCAGAGAAGAAAAAAAATCCTGAAACAAACGAAAGGGCAGTTTGGGAGAAGGAAAAATGTTTTTACCGTAGCGAAGAATTCCCTTGAAAAAGGACTTACCTATGCCTATCGTGACCGGCGTAATAAAAAAAGATCATGGAGAGGGTTGTGGATTACCCGTATCAATGCCGGGGTGCGTGAATACGGTATGTCTTATTCTGTCTTCATGGGCAGGTTAATCGAAAAGAATATTATCCTCAACAGGAAAACCCTTGCAGACCTGGCTATGAACCATCCCGATGCTTTTAAAGCAATAGTCGAAGCAGTTAAAAATGATTAATTCCCTCCGGGCTGGTTTTCTAAAGGAACACAAATATACTGTTACCTCGAAAAAAAGCTAAGGCTTGTTGGTTAACCGGATATAATTCTTAAGGAATACTGCCAACTGATCTGCCTCAAGGTGTTTAGCAATGATTTCTTTCCGGCTGTTGAGGAAATAAATAACAGGAGTAGTGCTGATGTCGTATAATTCATGATAATCGCCGGTCAATGTGCGAGGACCATCAACATTGATCCAGTTCATCGATCTTTTCTTAATCGCAGTTTTCCATTTTATCATTGAGGTATCTGAACAAACGGCAAATACTTCCACTCCCAACTTAACTTTATTCTGATCATAAAACTCCTTTATTTTCGGGATTTCCTTTTCGCAATGACCACAGTCAGGATCCCAGAATAAGATCAGAAGGAATTTTGCATCAACATTGTACAAGGAAACCAACTGGTTATTGGTATCCATCATCACCATATTAGGAGCTTTCTCACCAAGAAGCAATGGTTTGATCTTCATTGCCTTCTTGATGATATTCTGCAGTACTGTCTTGTTCACCCAATCTGTCTGTCCTGTGACATAATATTTTTCAGTGACATGGACAAAAATCTTATCATAACCCATAATTTCCGAATTCTCATAGTGATTCGTTGCAAACCATACAAGGTATTTGAACATTTCATGGTTCGGACGTGCTTTTTCGACGAGTTGATCGCTTCCGCTGATAATTGAATCCGGAGTCTGGATCAGGACCATATCATAATATTTTTTCAGCTTATTATAAAAAACAGGGGTTCTCAGAAGTCGGTCGTCTGTGAAATCCGTTCCATCCCAGAAGTGTTCTTTGTAATAGTGATATCCAAAGGTAGAATCTTTTCTTCCATTAGACAAGGTGGGGATTTCAGGGACTTCAGGTTCTTTCATTGCATTTATTAAAAATGCAACAAATGAATCAGGATGTTCAGTAACAATATTGAGTTTATATTTAATGAGCTCCGAATTGACATCCTTGATTTTTTCATTGATTAACTTAAGAGAATCTTTGTTATCCGGTATATCCTTTTGGTGGGCATGAAAAGTACTTATTTCATTGAATTTTATTTTATTATATCTGAGGTATTCATAAAATAATTGATTCTCAGGCGATCCGGTAACGATCATCTTTTCCGTAGGATCTTGTTTTTCCGTTTCCAGTGAAAATTTTTTATCTTTATTTACAATGAATTCAAAATAATTCTTATCCGTCAAAACTACAAGGTAAATTCCCTTAAGTAAATCGTACTTGGCTTTAAATGTAAATCGGCCCGAGCCATCTACTTTCAGAGTGTCCTTCACATAAGTACCGTTCCCGAAATAATTTGCAATCAGACAAGTAGTGTCCTTTATTCCTTTTACCCGGAATTTTATAATATATCCTTTTGGTGCACCGGAAAGTGAAGTAGTAAGGATGAGCAAAATAACGAAACAAAATATACCTGGTAATTTTTTCATAATATCAGGATTGATGTTCTTTTCTTAGCAGGTCATTGATGATTTTCACCGGATTAAATGTAATGACCGGAACCTCGATGAATACCGTGATCCAATCAGCCATGGCTCCATTCCATAAACCCGGCAGTTCCAATGCTTTAAGATGTCTGCCACCGCTGGATTTCAGGGAAATGAAACCGGTCGATTCATCAACGTAATCTGACAGATCGAAAGTATTTCCGTGGTAATCATTTATACTGCAAACAATATCTACCGGGTTAAAATGAGTAGAAGAATCGAATATCTTTTTCTGTTTCTCGTCGTTGTGGTTGATCTGAGACGATTCTACAATTTGAAGCGAAAGAGATCCTTGCAGGTCTTTAACCCAAAACGGACCTCCACCCGGCTCGCCTTCATTTTTTACCATTCCGCAAACACGGATTGGCCGGTTAAGTTTTTGTTGCAAAACCTTCACTTTTTTCTCCAGAGGAAATAATTTAAATTCAAGCGGAAGGCAAATAAATAGTTTCTCTCTTGAAAAGACGGCCATCTCATCCGTTTCCTCTTCGGTAATCCTCCGTTGTTCGCTGTTTCTGAGGAAATTAAAAATTTGTTCCCTGACCTTAAGTAAATAACCTCCGATGATCTTTTTATATTCGAAAGTAGGTTCTTTGATATTATCAGGGACAACATTATCAATGTTTTTAATAAAGATAATATCGGCATTTATTTCATTCAGATTTTCAATCAGGGCACCATGACCAGCAGGACGGAATAGGAGAGTCCCATCTTTATCACGCAAAGGAATATTGTTCATATCAACAGCGATGGTGTCAGTCGATGGTTTTTGAACAGAGTGGCTAACATCAATTCGGATATTGAATTTCCTTTCGTATTTTTCATGAACATCCACTACTTTTTCATTGAATTTTTCCAGATGTTCGGGTGAAAGTGTGAAATGAAGTTTTGCGGTATTATTCCTATCCCTTGCGTAATTCGCTGCTTCCACCAGGTGTTCTTCCATTGCTACCCTGGAACCGTCAGGATAATGATGAAATTTTAAAAGTGCTTTAGGTAAAACTGAATAATTCAATCCCTTCCCATACAATAGCCGATCTATAATTATATGGAATTCACCATTTTGCCTCAAGGTCATCAAATCCTTCCCCTCTTTTTTCATAATCTTATCCAGGTCGTCGAAAAATGCAAATTTTTCAAGATGGGTCATGAAAAAATAAACGGATTTAAATCCATGATCTTTAATATCTTCTAAATTGAAGTTCGATCTGTTACCGTATTGTTGATCGAATTCAAAAAGTGGTTTGAACATTCTCGTTGCTGCGCCTGATGCAGGGACAAACTTCATGATCCTGTGTTTACCGCAGTTCAGCTCAAAATAATTCGTCAGGGATTTTTTTTCAGACGGATGAAAAGCTATAATGCCGTCACCTGTTGTTGCAGCCATGGATAAGCAAATAGAAGGGAAGCCATTCTTAAAATTCCCAAGCTGTCTTTCAATTACACTGAGTCCGATCCCTTTTGTTTTTAATTTATCGAGGTCATTCGGTAATAACATTCTTGCTTTTGTTGTAATTTCGTCACAAATATATTCACAAAGATGAGAAAATTTCTTACACTTTTCACCATAATCTTGTTAAACGGCACCATTGCTGTTCCGGATGTGGCCCCACAAAAGTATTTTGTGCAGTTCACTGATAAAAACGGAACTCCTTATACGGTTGACCATCCTGAAGCATTCCTGTCGGCCCGTTCAATTCTGCGAAGGATGAATCAGGGTATTCCGGTCACAACTGAGGATCTGCCTGTAAATCCTGCCTATGTGACAGCTGTGGGCAACCGTGGTGTTACTGTACTTACAAGAAGCAAATGGTTCAACGGGATCACCATTGATGCGCCGGATAGCACGGTTATCCCGGGTATTCTTGCGCTGCCATTTGTCCTCCACATCGTAAAGTTCGAGCCAATAGCCCGTGACGGTGAGAAAGTAGAGGATAAATTTAAGCTGGAAAATGGATCAATCGATGTCGCGGACAACTCACAATTAAAGTCGACAGACACAAAAACATCCTTTAATTATGGCCGCTCCTATACTCAAATCCACATGTTGAACGGAGATGTGCTTCATGACCTGGGGTTCAGGGGCCAGGGAAAGCAGATTGCCCTTCTGGATGGAGGGTTTTACCATGCAAATACTTTACCCGCTTTTGACAGTCTTTACCGGAACGGACAGATACTCGGGACTAAAGATTTCGTCAACCCAGGTAATAATGTCTACAATGAAAATGTCCACGGAATGATGGTCCTTTCCATCATGGGAGGAAATGTTCCCGGAAAGCTTATCGGTACTGCACCGAAAGCCAGTTTCTGGCTGCTTCGTACGGAAGATGTCAATTCGGAAAATATTATTGAAGAATACAATTGGGATGCCGGTGCAGAATTTGCAGATAGTGCAGGAGCAGATGTTATCAATTCCTCATTGGGTTATTACAAATTTGATGATCCGTCGCAAAATCACACCTGGACTGATCTTACAGGAAATACAACTCCTGTGACAAGAGCGGCAAATATGGCAGCATCCAGGGGTATTGCAGTTATCAACAGCGCCGGAAATTACGGTTCCAGTGCATGGCACTATATTAGTTTTCCTGCCGATGGATTTAATGTACTGGCTGTCGGAGCAGTTGATTCCCTCAGGAATTATGCCTCTTTCAGCTCTGTAGGCTATGTCAGGCCGTCAAATAATATTAAACCGAACGTGGCATCTATGGGAGCGCGAACTTATATAGCCTTTGATGATAGCACCTTCGGCAGGGATAGTGGCACTTCCTTTTCTTCTCCGCTCATTGCGGGGATGGTGGCCTGTTTGTGGCAGTCTGCTCCGGGAGTTACGAATTTTACATTATACAATGTCATTCAGGAGAGTGCAAGCCAATATACCCATCCTGACTCTCTGCTTGGATCGGGTATCCCTGATTTTTCAAAAGCGTTGACACTTTTATCAATCCAGTCCAGGAAAAGTTATGTAACGGAATTCTATCCGAATCCGTTCACTGATCATTTTACCCTGACCTACCATTCACCTTTTGTGCAGGATGTAAGCCTGGACATGTATGACATAATCGGGAACAGGGTTTACCAAAATCATACGATTCATTGTTGGGAAGGGGATAACCGGATTAATGTAACCGGTTTATCGGATCTTCAAAGAGGATGTTATATTTTGAAATTCACCACCGAAATCTCCTCTGACTCCCATCAAATAATCAAGGTCAATTGATATTTTCCTGATTACATATGTATACAATTGTCAATTAGTTTAAGCTGGTTGGTAAATTACCGACTGGAAATATTACATTTATTTCTACGTATGCATTGTAAACAATTGTCTGGTTCAAAAGGTAAAATGTAACCGCCAAGTCGAAAACCTGCCGGTAGACAGGGCCGCAGAAGAGCATATTAGGGTAAACAAGATATTAATTCTATTGTGTTCTAATCTCTTTTAGGGGTTAGTTCCCCGCTGCTTGCAGCGTAATTAATATCTTTGTATGTATGAGCCCAAGCGAATACATACACAAATCGCACAATGTTTCGGTACTGTTGTACCATTTTGTCTGTCCAGCAAAGTATC
>CAIYUC010000035.1 GCA_903929315.1 uncultured Bacteroidales bacterium | reverse complement strand
TTAATGTTTCTCGCTGAGTTTCGCTGAGTTAAACGCAGAGTCACGCAAAGTTAAAACTCTTGTTTTCAACATTCTGCGAAAATCTGCGATTAATCTGCGGAAATCTGCGAGAAAAAAAAGAAACTTATTGGACACCCCCTGGAGGGGATGAGGTGAAGAATTTGTAACCAAGCTCATTGATAATATATGCCAGATTCATGTAAAGACTGCAAGTTCTACCTGCCGGTCGATGTCATTAAAGGCCTCTGCAAGCTTGAAAAAAATTCAATCCTTCCGGATGATGTGGCCTGTGATAATTTCGAACGCCAGCCTAAATGCAAATTCTGTTCACATTACCTGCCTGAAAAAGAATATCTCGGTAAATGTTCTGAAGCCGGCCTTGCTTATCCTGATATGAATGCTTCCAAATGTGCCTCTTTTGAATGGTACAATCAGAATTAATCCGCGGAATATTCTTCGATATCCAGGGTTTTTCGGTTCATGATGGCCCCGGGTGCCGCACTCTTATCTTCTTCAAAGGATGTTCTCTAAGCTGTGCCTGGTGCTGTAATCCGGAGGGATTGAATGCTTTTCCCGAGCCCTTATATAATGCTTCCAAATGTGTGTTCGACGAGCTCTGTATGCAGGCATGTCCAAACCAGGCCATTGGAAAAAACGGTCAGGAGTTGGTCTTCAACCGCAATCTTTGCAGGGATTGCACAACATATAATTGTACAAAGGCTTGCTGTTCGGGTGCATTAAGACTTGGGGGTTATACCCTGGGGGTTGAAGAACTTTTTACTATTATTCAACGCGATCGTCAGTACTGGGGCGATGAAGGAGGCATCACGCTAACCGGGGGAGAGCCCTTTCTTCAGCCGGATTTTGCAGTGCAAATCCTGAAAAGATGCTATGATTCATTCATTCATACTGCAGTTGAAACCTGCGGGAATGTTCCATGGGATAACATTGAAAGATCATTGAATTATATTGACTGGATCTTTTATGATCTCAAGCAGATCGATAACCGGAAACACATCCTGATGACCTCGAAAGGAAATAACCTGATCCTTGATAATGCCCGTCGTCTGGCAAAAGTTTTCAAAGGAAGGATCATTTTCCGGATGCCGGTAATACCCGGATTTAATGATGATGAAGCAAACATTCATCAATTATCGGATTTCCTCAATTCCATTAAAAAAGATGAAATTAATATTCTTCCGGTTCATCATTTAGGAAAAGAAAAATATAATCTTGTTGGAAAAGGTTATTATACCGATGATTATAGAATTCCCGCTATTGAAGATCTGCAGAAAATTCAGTCCATTTTTCAATCGCTTGGAATTCGTTGCTATATTGGCAGTGAGACACCTTTCTAGTCATTCTGCCCCTAACCCCGGGGGGCTGTCTAATAAGTATGGCAGATGATAATTTTTCCTTCTTTGTGTGCTTTGTGCAATCTTGGTGTTCATTGTGGTTCAGTGCTTTAAGAATTAACCACAAAGGCCACAACGTTTTTCACAATGGT
>CAIYUC010000034.1 GCA_903929315.1 uncultured Bacteroidales bacterium | reverse complement strand
TTAATGTTTCTCGCTGAGTTTCGCTGAGTTAAACGCAGAGTCACGCAAAGTTAAAACTCTTGTTTTCAATATTCTGCGAAAATCTGCGATTAATCTGCGGAAATCTGCGAGAAAAAAAAGAAACTTATTGGACACCCCCAGAAGGCGGTCAGGTAATTGGTAAATTTCTTTGTGAAAAATGAAATCAAAACTAAAATATATTCTTTCAGGAGTCATAATAATCCTGGCATGTTATTTCTTCATCTTTGCCATCCTGGAAAAAAAGGATGGGGACCAGGATTACCGGAACCTGTTCTACCGGTCTTACAGGATATTCTTCCCGGAAATCCCTGTTAACATGGATTTCGCCGGAGAAAAAGTACCCCTGGATATTTATTATGTCAGGGAAAGTCTCGAGCGGGAGATCATTGCCAATACATATATGCATTCTTCCTCTATCATGATGTTCAAACGAGCGTATCGTTGGTTTCCTCAGATTGAACCTATCCTGAAAAAGAACAATATCCCTGATGATTTTAAATACCTTGCTCTGGCTGAAAGTAACCTGACGAATGCAGTTTCTCCGGCAGGAGCTGAAGGTTTCTGGCAATTCATTAAACCCACAGGGAAGAAATACGGATTGGAAATCACCGAAGAAGTTGATGAACGCTACAACGTTGAAAAAGCTACTCAAGCCGCCTGTCTTTATTTCCAGGAAGCCTATGAACTCTATAAAAACTGGACCCTTGTGGCGGCCTCCTTCAACAGGGGATTTGATGGGGTTTCAAATGCACTTGAAAATCAGAAAGTGACAAATTACTATGATTTATTTCTTGTGGACGAAACAGCAAGGTATGTCTACCGGATCCTTGCATTTAAGCAGATCTATAATCATCCTGTTAAATACGGTTTTTATTTGCGTGAAAAGGATCTCTATCCTCAAATTCCCACCTACACTATGACTATTGATTCAGCTATCAACGATCTCCCTGATTTTGCCATTAAAATGAAAGTCAATTACCGGGTATTGAGAGAACTGAATCCATGGTTAAAAAGGTACACCCTGCCTCGTAATCCGAACAAGGTTTATTCAATCAAACTACCGAAAGAAGGATTCCTAAAGTATGATCTCCTGATGCATACTATGCCGGAAAGTGAAACGTTCTTTCATGATACCCTGAAAATCAATCAAGTTTATTAAACTAAACATTTCTTTTGGACTGCTGTGGAAGAAAATCTTGAAATTTTTGGCGCACGGGTTCATAATCTGAAAAATATTGATCTTGTAATTCCACGTAATAAGCTGGTGGTATTTACAGGTCTTAGTGGCAGTGGTAAGTCAACGTTGGCATTTGATACAATATATGCGGAAGGACAGCGGAGATACATGGAAACCTTTTCTGCATATGCCAGGCAATTCATCGGAAACCTGGAACGGCCGGATGTGGATAAAATCAATGGATTAAGCCCGGTAATTTCCATAGAGCAAAAAACAACCAGCCGAAATCCCCGCTCCACGGTAGGGACCATTACTGAAATTTATGATTTTATGCGTCTTCTTTTTGCAAGAAGTGCAGATGCTTACTCTTATGTCACAGGGGAAAAGATGATCCGCTATACCGAACAGCAAATTGTGGATCTTATCCTGACAGATTACCAGAATAAAACCATCTTCGTTCTTGCGCCTGTTGTGAAAGGACGAAAAGGGCATTATCGTGAACTTTTTGATCAGATCCGTAAACAGGGATATCTGAAAGTGAGAATTGACGGCGAGATACTTGAGATCACACACGGACTCCAGCTCGATCGATATAAGATACACGACATTGAAATCGTGATTGACCAAATCACTATAAAATCCGAATCCAGGCCACGTCTTGCCAATTCCGTCAATCTGGCCATGCGGCATGGAAAAGACGTTCTGATGATATTGGATGTACCTACTGAAAAGATCCGGCATCTCAGCCGGTTACTCATGTGCCCTACATCCGGTATTTCTTACGAGGAACCTGAACCCAATACCTTTTCATTCAACTCGCCTTACGGAGCATGCCCAAAATGCAATGGGCTCGGAACAATCTCTGAAATTGACTTAAATAAGATCATTCCCGACAGGTTAAAAAGCATCCGTAAAGGGGGTATTGTTCCTCTCGGTGAGTTTAAGAATACCTGGATATTCAAGCAAATGGAATCCATTGGTGAAAAATATGGATTCGATCTGAATACACCGATCTCTGAGATTCCGGAGAATGCAATAAATATTATTCTATATGGTTCAGATGAAATTTTCAGGGTAAAAAACGATTATCTCGGGGTTACCTCTTCTTATGCATTGAATTTTGAAGGAATTATCGGTTTTATCAACTCCCAGAATGCCGAATCTGCACCAGCAGGAATCATGAAATGGATAAGCAGCTTCATGAACCGGATCATCTGTCCTGAATGCAATGGTACCCGGCTCAAAAAAGAATCCCTTTTTTTCATGATCAATGGCATGAACATCGCCGACCTTTCAAATATCGGCCTGATAAATCTCTCAGCTTGGTTCTCCAATATTCATACACACCTGGATGAGAGAAAATCGAAAATTGCATTTGAGATCGTCAGGGAGATACAGAACAGAATACGATTTCTTATGGATGTAGGAATCGGTTACCTGACTTTGGACCGTACAGCAAGGAGCTTATCCGGGGGTGAATCACAGCGTATCCGGCTGGCCACACAAATTGGTTCCCAACTGGTTGGAGTTCTTTATATCCTTGATGAACCCAGTATCGGTCTTCATCAGCATGATAATATCCGGCTAATCAATGCGCTGAAAGATCTGCGGGATACAGGGAATTCGGTTATTGTCGTCGAGCATGACAAAGAAACAATACTTTCGGCCGATTACATTTTTGACATCGGGCCCGGAGCCGGAGTTCATGGCGGGCGAATCGTCGCCTCCGGCACCCCGGCAGAGATCATTCAATCAAATCAACTCACGGGGCAATATCTTAGTGAAAAAAAGTTTATCGAAATCCCGTCCAAACGGCGTAAGGGCAATGGAAAGTACCTTTCTCTAACAGGTGCAAAAGGGAATAATCTCAAGAATATCGATCTTAAAATCCCTTTGGGTAAATTTATTTGTATAACAGGGATGTCGGGGAGTGGCAAATCCTCCCTGATCAATGAAACCTTATACCCCATCCTGAGTCATCATTTTTATAAATCAGTAAGAAACCCACTCCCCTATCATTCTATCGAGGGTATCAAAAATATTGATAAGGTCATTGAAATAGACCAGTCGCCTATTGGCCGCACACCCCGGTCAAATCCGGTTACCTATACAAAAGTATTCGATGAGATCAGGCGGCTTTTTGCCGGATTGCCGGAATCCAAAATCAGGGGTTATCTTCCGGGCCGGTTTTCTTTCAATGTCAAGGGCGGACGCTGTGAAACATGCAAAGGAGCAGGGTTACGGGTAATTGAAATGAATTTTCTGCCGGATGTTTATGTCCCTTGTGAAACATGCAATGGTAAACGTTACAACAGGGAAACACTCGAGGTGCGGTTTAAAGGAAAGTCCATTAATGATGTTCTGAATATGACCATCGACCAGGCTGCCGAATTCTTCGAGAATGTACCCTTAATTCTTCATAAAATAAAGACTTTAAACGAGGTGGGCCTGGGGTATATCACACTTGGTCAACAATCTACTACTTTGTCAGGAGGTGAAGCCCAGCGCGTTAAACTTGCGACGGAACTATCTAAAATAGACACAGGCAACACCCTTTATATCCTCGATGAACCTACAACCGGTCTGCATTTTGAAGATGTGAAAGTGCTGCTGAATGTCCTTAATAAATTGGTTGACAAGGGAAATACCGTCCTCGTGATCGAGCACAACATGGAAGTTATAAAAGTTGCGGATCATATTATCGACCTTGGGCTTGAAGGAGGTGAAAGAGGAGGAGAAATAATCTGCGAAGGTGCACCGGAGAAAATCATGCATCACCCGACAAGCTACACTGCAAAATATTTGAAAAGAATACTGATGTCGAACTAAAGTTATAATTTTACACCAATTATAAATAATAAGCTGTACAATGGATACGAGGGAGATGAATCAATTCAGGGAAACTGTCGAGCCCAAAACCTGGTCAGAAACAATCAGCTATGATACTTGGGAGATCTTCAAAGTAATGGCAGAATTAGTGGAAGGATTCAATAAACTGACCCGGATAGGTCCGTGTGTTTCTATATTCGGATCGGCTCGTACGGATGAAGCTAACAAATATTATAAACTTACCGAGGAAATTGCTTACCTTCTTGCAAAATCCGGATTTGGAATAATTACCGGTGGCGGACACGGCATAATGGAAGCGGCAAATAAGGGGGCGCATTTTGCAGCAGGAAAATCGGTGGGATTAAATATTGCTTTACCTTTTGAACAAAAACCTAATACTTTCATTGACGGCAATAAGCTTCTGACTTTTGATTATTTCTATGTCCGAAAAACAATGTTTATGAAATATTCTATGGGTTTTGTTGCAATGCCGGGTGGATTTGGCACCCTTGATGAACTTACAGAGGCTATTACACTGATACAGACACACAAGCTGGGTCGTTTTCCGATCGTTCTGGTTGTCCGTGAATATTGGGAAGGATTAATTAACTGGCTGAATGATAAAGTTTTAACTTCTAAAAATATCAATCCTGAAGATATTGATATTTTCAAAGTTGTCGATACGGCTGAAGAAGTTGTCAATCATATTAATGCATTCTACCGAACCTATGAGCTTAAACCAAACTTTTAACTAAGATAAGCCGTCAGTAATATGTTTGAACCCAATCCCCGATGTGGCTGTCTAAAAAGTCGTAACTTTGTGATCCAATCCGTAATATTTGCATGCCCAGACAGAAGAAAAAAAGTCCCAAAGAAATACTGACAGAAGCAATTGTGGATGCTATGCTTGATAAAAAAGCAAAAAATCCAGTAATCATGGACTTTACAAAACTTAATAGTTTTGTTTGTGATGCATTCATTCTTTGTCATGGAAATTCCAAAACACAGGTAGAAGCTATTTCGGATGGTGTAATATTCGATGTTAAAACAAAAACAGGGTTGAATCCCTGGCACAAGGAAGGTCTTGAAAATGCGGAATGGATTTTGATCGATTACAGTGATATAGTAGTTCATATTTTTCAGGACTCGAAGCGTACCTTCTACAACCTTGAACAATTGTGGGGTGATGCAGAAATTTCAGAAGTTACTACAAAAGAATAGAAAATTCGTTACTATCAGGAACCGGACAGAATGGCAGAAAAAGAAAACAAAAAGGTAAATCTTCCTCCCAATTATAATCCTCCAAAAAAAACCAGGCCAAGATTCAGTTTTTACTGGATCTATGCTATTCTTGCTCTTGTATTTATTGGCATTCAGTATTTCAATTATACGAACCCCACTCAGGAAACCACCTGGCCCAAGCTCAAGGTCATGCTGGAAAAGCAAGATGTAGAGAAAATAGTTGTCATCAATAAGGAAAAGGCTGAGATTTACATTAAAAAAGCCAAAATTCCAACAGATACAACATACAAGGATTTTACAAAACGGAATTTCGGATCCTCTTTTGGTACCAATCCACAGTATTACTACCAGATCGGGTCCCAGGAAATATTCGATAAATATCTTGCAAACACAGAAAAAACCATCATTGACAGGATGGCAAAGGATTCTGTCATGGCCAAAGATACGAATGCCTTCAGGCAACAGTACCCCTACCCCCCCTCCTATGACACACGAAAAGATATTTTCGGCGATCTCCTGAGCTATATCATCCCGATATTACTGCTGGTTGGGTTATGGTTTTTTATCATGCGACTGATGAGCAAAGGTGGCGGAGGAGGTGCGCAGATCTTTAACATAGGAAAATCAAAAGCGCAACTCTTTGACAAAGATACGAGTGTCAGTGTCACATTTAATGATGTGGCCGGTCTGGAAGAAGCGAAAGTAGAGGTGATGGAAATTGTCGATTTCCTGAAAAATCCTTCCAAATATACCCTGCTTGGGGGAAAGATACCAAAAGGAGCGCTCCTTGTAGGACCTCCGGGAACAGGTAAAACATTACTTGCAAAAGCGGTAGCAGGTGAAGCACGGGTTCCATTCTTCTCAATTTCCGGTTCGGATTTTGTCGAAATGTTCGTAGGAGTCGGCGCTTCGCGTGTACGTGACCTTTTCAGGCAAGCGAAGGAAAAAGCTCCATGCATCATCTTTATCGATGAGATCGATGCAATTGGAAGGGCAAGGGGCAGAAATGCCATTACCGGGGCCAACGATGAACGGGAAAATACGCTCAACCAATTATTGACAGAGATGGACGGGTTTGCTACAAACGCGGGTGTGATCATCCTTGCTGCGACAAACCGTGCTGACATTCTTGATCGTGCCCTGATGCGGGCCGGCAGGTTTGACCGCCAGATACATGTTGAATTACCCGATCTTGAAGAACGTAAAGCCATCTTTAAAGTTCATCTGAAACCCTTAAAACTCGATGAAACGGTCAATATCGAATTCATGGCAAAACAAACCCCCGGATTTTCCGGGGCTGACATAGCCAATGTTTGTAATGAATCAGCTCTCATCGCCGCAAGAAAAAATAAGATCATTATCGACAAGCAGGATTTCATGGATGCTATCGACAGGATCATAGGAGGATTAGAGAAACGTAATAAAATCATTTCACCACATGAGAAAAAAGTTATTGCTTTTCACGAAGCCGGCCACGCTGCAGTCAGCTGGTTACTGGAATTCGCTCATCCGCTGGTGAAAGTAACTATCGTTCCACGAGGGAAGGCGCTCGGAGCTGCCTGGTACCTGCCGGAAGAAAGGCAGATCACTACTTTTGAACAAATGTTCGACGAAATCACTGCCGCTCTGGGTGGAAGAGCATCCGAAGAGGTCAACTTCGGCAAAATCTCTACCGGTGCCCTGAATGATCTAGAAAAAGTCACAAAACAGGCCTATGCGATGGTAGTATATTTCGGACTCAATAAAAAAATAGGGAATATCAGCTTTTACGACTCCAGCGGCCAGACCGAGTTTTCATTCCAGAAACCCTTTAGCGAAAAAACAGCTGAGATAATTGATAAAGAAATCAGTATCCTTATCGAATCTGCTTATGACAGGGCAAAGAAACTTCTGATTGAAAACAAGGATAAGCTTGAAATACTCGCGAATGTTTTGCTCGATAAGGAAGTAATCTTTCATGAGGATCTTGAAAATATTTTCGGGAAAAGACCTTTTGAAGTGGAAGAAAAGGTAAGGCTTACAGACCATGTTTATCCCGTAACTTCCTTGCCAGTTGCTATATCGCCTGATCCCCCGGTTACCATCCCGGAGGATCCTCCTGCTAAAACAAAACCAGAACCGAAAGAGTAAAATAAACGATTGCACCTATCCATCACTATGGAAGAAAGCACCTCCAGACAAAAAGTCCTGAAAAAAATCCGGGATGCTTTGATCGAACAAACCGAACCTCTTTACCCTATTATCGATAATGAATCTTCTGTTTACCCGGAGATAACGGAACCTCTCGATATTACATTCGCCGAGGCTTTTGTGAAAACAAGCGGGAAATTTGTCTATTGTGAAAGTGAGGATGAATTTCTTGCGGTTTTGCAATCGTTTATCCTTGAAAAAGACTGGCCGGTGCTATTTTGCTATGATGAATATCTCCATGACATACTGAAAAAAAACGGGATTCCTTTTGAGTCTTCCTGGTCCTCCTTTCCGGAAGCGCGATTAGGTATTACCCGTTGTGAATATCTTATAGCACGGCTTGGGACCGTGATGGTTTCCTCTAAAAGTTCTCCCGGAAGGAAGATCAATGCTTTCCCTGAAATACACCTTATTGTTGCCTATACCTCACAACTGCTTCCGGATCTTAAACAGGCTTTCCAGGAAATGAAAAGAAAATACAAAGACGAATATCCTTCCATGATTTCATTGATAACAGGCCCCAGCCGTACTGCGGACATTGAAAAAACACTTATCATCGGAGCCCATGGGCCTAAAGAAGTGTATGTTTTTCTCATAGATGATAAAACGCAAACAAATGAGTGAAAAAATGGATGACCAATGGGAAATGATCTTCAGCTCTTCCAAACTTTATCAGGTGGAAATAATGAAGGCACTCCTAGAGGATGAAAATATACCCTGTGTCATCGTGAATAAACAGGATTCTGCTTATATCGTGATAGGTGAAATCGAACTTTATGTTAAAAGAGAAGACGTCCTGAAAGCAAAACAAATTATTAACCAATCCTCGACCCTTGAATAACTTTACTTTACGGACAATTACCGGGTTATCCCTGGCATTTATTGTTATCATTAGTCTTATTTTGAACAAATGGCTTTTTGCCGGTGCATTTCTCATTGTCACTGTCCTTGGGCTGAATGAGTTTTACTCCCTGGTTTCTTCAGAAACTGCAAGACCTCAGAAAATATTTGGTATTATATCCGGTGCACTCTGGTTCATTGGTTATGCGTTGGTAGCATTAAGTCCGAATGTAGCATTAAATCTTTTCGATACCGGTATCGGATTCTTTCTGATATTTCTTCCTATCCTGATTTTATTCCTGGTGCCTTTCGGAGAACTTTTCCGTCGTCATCCAAATCCCTTGGTAAATGTGGCTTATACCTGGTTTGGACTGGTATATATTCCATTTTCCCTTTCTTTGTTGATTTTACTTGGCAATAAACTCAGCCCTGTGTTTCATGGAGTACCTGTTTTATTATTAGGATATTTTATCCTGGTCTGGTTTTATGATACGGCAGCCTATCTTTACGGATCGAGATTTGGAAAACACAAGTTCATGGAAAGGATCTCTCCGAAAAAAACATGGGAAGGGACGATAGCAGGTGTTATTATTGCGATCCTGACAGCGACGGGGTTATCCTTTCTTTTCAGGGAAATCTCCAGGATTGATTGGTTTATTTTAATGGGAATAGTAATCGTTTTTGGGACTGCAGGTGATCTGTTTGAATCACTTATAAAACGAAACCTTAGTATTAAAGATTCGGGTAGTCTGTTACCGGGACATGGCGGTATACTTGACAGGTTTGATGCGATATTTCTTTCGGCTCCTTTTGTATTTTTGTTTTACATAATAAGATTATATTATAGTTGACCATGAAAATTCATAAAGAAGGAAATACAACAATCTTTATCACATTTCTTTTTGTTGCCGTGGTTTTGCTCACTTTCAACCATATTTTCGGGCAGCAGACCTGGTTTCATGTCGGGCTTTATGCTTTGGGATTATGGTTTTTCATCATGATCGTACGGTTTTTTCGTTCCCCCACCCGTGAAACAAATACAGGTCCTGACAAAATCCTTTGCCCTGCAGATGGTAAAATTGTGGTGATAGAGAAGACCAATGATCCCGAGTATTTCCATGAAGAACGCTTGCAGGTTTCTATCTTTATGTCGGCCCGGAATGTTCATGTTAATTGGTTTCCTGTAACGGGTTTCATCGACTATTATAAATACCACCCCGGGAAACATATGGTGGCATTTAATCCGAAAGCTTCCTTGTTGAATGAAAGGGCCACGACAGTCATTAAGACCAGCCAGGGAAAAGAGATTTTGGTTCGTCAGATCGCAGGGGCGGTTGCCCAAAGGATCGTGACGTATCCTGTCGTTGGAGAACCCGTAGAACAAGGCGAAGAGCTTGGGTTTATAAAATTCGGTTCGCGGGTTGACCTGTTATTACCGCTCGATACCAAACTTGAAATTTCCCTGAACCAGAAGGTAACCGGGAAACAAACGGTAATCGGGTATCTTGGTTAATTACGAATGCCGAATTACGAATTCAGTCGATGAAAGATGAATTATGACAAGGAAAGCCGCTCCTTACAATTCATAATACTTAATTCAGACTCATCTTTTATAATTAAAAAAAATAAGGAGTTATAGAATAAGGCATTCACCTATTCAATTCCTGCATTCTGAATTTCTGCATTAACCTTCAATAGCTTTCCTGAGGAACTCATTGTAAGGAAAAAGGACCTTGAATACTTTCAGAGTGTAATCGTGGAGCTTATCGCTGTGAAGGATTTTTTCATCAAGACCATGAGAGACCGTAAAACTCCTGTTTTTTAACAGGTCCATATCAGGGAAATCCTTCGGGAATTCGTGAGGGGCGAGCTTTTGTTTATCCCAGTCATCTATTCCATTAAAATATTTTGTGAATGTTTTGTCCTCAAGGATACTCTTTAATTCTCTGACATTATAATATATTTCCTTCCGGATCTTCTTCACAAGATCAGGGGCCGGTTGCCAGATCCCTCCGGAAAGAAAGCATTCTCCCGGCTGGACATGAAAATAATAACCTGGTCCATGACTTTTTTTCCCTCCCTTGGTAATAAATGCTCCGAAATTTGTCTTATAGGGAGTTTTATCATTTGAAAACCTGATATCCCGGTAAAACCGGAACATGCAATCTTTTGCTGTCAGGAACTTTACTGTTTCATCAAATTTTGCAATCCCGGGGATCAACTGGTTGACAACCGATTCAAACTCATTCTTTGCTTCTTCATACATGGCTTTATTGGCCTGGAACCATTCCCGGTTATTGTTGCCGGCCAGCTCCTTGAGAAATGATGTTACAACTTTCTTCATAGTAATTTACAATTTAAAAATTAATCTCAAAAACTCGCCCCCTCAATAGGGCTGACTAAAAAGTCTTTGTGACCATTGTGAAAATCGTTGTGACCTTTGTGGTTAATTTATAAATGCTTGAACCACAATGAACACTAAGAATGCACAAAGAGCACAAAAAAGGGGAATCAACCTGCACCCTTGTTTTTAGTCAGCCCCAAGCCGAAAGCAGGGGTGAGTTTATTAAAATCGAAAAATCAAAGATACGATTGAAAAGTAAAAGTCCGGTAATCTTCTGCAAGAATATCTGATAAACCAGGCCAAGTTGGAAAGATCTATATCTCCGGTAAAAAAATCTTTAAACAATTGTATCACCTTTTTACTTTCAACCGATTAATGTAAAAAAAATTGTGATGGTAAGATGCCTCTTTTGGTTTTTTCTGATCCTCACACTGGAAGCTCATCCGGCAGGAGAATACAATACGATCGGGGGACGTGCTGCCGGTATGGGCTTTAGTTCTGTTTCCATCGCTGATCCCTGGTCAGTTTTCAATAATCAGGCTGGAATGACCTCGGTTTATAAGATAAGTTCGGAAATTTATTTTGAGAATCGTTTTCTTTTAAAAGAGCTGGGATTGAAAGCTATTGCAGTTGAAATCCCTGTAAAAGCGGGAACTTTCGGATTGTCACTCCAGGAATTCGGGTTCACCCTTTATAATGAAATGAAGGTCGGGTTGGCATTTGGAAAGAAATTCGGGAAAGCCTTTTCGGCCGGTGTACAATTGGATTATCTGAGAATTCACCTGGCAGACGACCTGGGGACAAAACATCTCTTCACTTTTGAGATCGGACTTCAATATCACATAAATCACAACCTGTGTTTTGGTGTCCATTTTTATAATCCAATAACGGTAACGGTGGTGTCGTATCAGGATGAAAGGATACCTTCTGTTATTAACCTTGGGTTTTCCTGGAAGTTTTCTGAAGGATTTATCACAACTATTGAAGCGGAGAAGGATATTCAACTAAAGCCCATATTCAAAGCCGGACTGGAGTATCACTTTGTAAAACCAGTCTATTTACGAACCGGACTGTTAACGAATCCCACGATGTTCACTTTCGGTTTCGGAGTGGAGTTCGGACAAGTCAGATTTGATTTTTCATCGTCGTATCACCTGGTGTTGGGGTATTCACCACAGGTTTCTTTGAGCTATGCCTTTAAATGAGTAATAAAGTGACAGAGTGACAAAGTAATAGAGTGACAAAGTTCTCTGTGGTTCTTAGTGGCTCCTCAGTGTACCTCTGTGTTATAAAAAAATATCCATAAAATTTCGTTGTTTGATTCATATAAATAAAATAAATGGTAATACATTAAAGGCAATATTTCTGATTTGCCTTCTACCACAATTTTGTACTTCCCAGGATATTATATCAAACAGCTTCGAAGACAATATTGAGCAGCTCTCTGAGAATGCTGAATCAACACCTGACTTTTCAGATCTGACCGATGAACTGAACACAATTCAGGATCACCCTTTCAATCTCAACAATACGACCGCTGAAGAATTAAAAAAGATCCCCTTTCTGAATGACCGGCAGATAGTTAATCTTTTGAATTATATACAAACATTTGGTGAATTTGTATCGGTTTACGAATTGCAGGCGGTGGAAGGGTTTGATTCGACCACCATTCAAATGATACTTCCCTATGTTGCTGTTTCGTCCGGACCGGACAAGCATCCGGTTCATGTAAAGGATCTGGTAAAATATGGAAGGCATCAGCTATTTCTTCGCTATCAGCAATTTATTCAGAAACAAAAAGGGTACAATGTTGACGATTCAATTCTGAACAAGAATCCCAATGCAGGCTACCTTGGAAGCCCTCAATCTTACTATTTCCGTTATAATTATAACTATTATGACCGGATCAGTCTTGGTCTTTCAGGAGCAAAAAGCGCCGGAGAAGAATTTTTCAAAGGAAGTGAGCCCTATGGAATGGATTATTATTCGGGATATTTATGTATTCACAAGATCTGCGGCTTCCTGAAAACATTGATCCTTGGGAATTTCCAAGTTGATTTCGGGCAGGGATTGACGCTGAGTTCAGGGCTGTCATTTGGTTCACTCCCGGGATCGGGCAACAGTAAACGGTATGCCGGAGGTATCCGGCCAAGCCTGGCTGTGAATGGGAATTCATTTCTACGGGGAGTTGCAGCTACCTTTGTAGTAAGAAGATTTGAAATATCCGCATTTTATTCAAACCATAAACGCGATGGGAATATCATAACGACCGATACACTTTCAGGCCAGGTGGTTGCTGTCAGTTCCTTTACGGAAACGGGATACCACCGTTTACCCAAGGAACTGGAAGATAAAAATTCGGTGAGAGAGAACATCTATGGAGGCAATGTGAATTTCAGGAATCATTTTATGAGCATCGGCTTAACCGCATTCAGAAGTCATTGGAGCGCCCGGTTATCCCCAAAGATCTATCCATACAACCAGTTTGCATTTTCAGGAACCGAAAACCTCAATATTGGGATGGATTTTCAGTTCCTATACCGGAATGTCTATTTTTTTGGGGAGTTTAGTGAAAGTATGAACTCTGGAATTGCTTATTTAGCCGGGTTCCTTGCAAATCCGGATCCCGGTGTAACATTTTCCATTATATACCGCGATTATCAGAGGAATTACCAGGATCTGCTGAGCAACGCGATCGGGCAAAATTCTTTGAAGGGAAATGAAAAAGGATTCCTGGTGAATCTGAGTGCACGCTTATTGCCGGGTTTGGGGATTTCAGCTTATGCAGATCTTTATCGTTTCCCCTGGTTAAAATACAGGACCGATTTTATCTCTGCAGGAACGGAATATAAAATACAGGCGGATTATTCAATTGGCAAGGCCATTATGTACCTTCGGTTCCGGCAAAAGATAAAACAGGTCAATGCTTCGCAAACATCCGGTCCGATTTCTGTTTCAGCAAGCTTAAAATGTTCATCCCTGCGTTATCAAATAGAATGGCCGGTTATTCCTGATATACAGATGAACAACCGGTTTGAAATGCTCGGGAATCAACAGGAAGGCAGTGGAAATCATTATGGGTACCTTGTCTCGCAGGATATTGCTTATAAACTAACGGGACTGCCCTTGTCCATTACATTCCGGTATGCATTATTCGACACCTGGTCCTATAATGAAAGAATATATTCTTATGAAAATGATGTGCTGTATGGGTATTCTGTCCCTGCTTATGAAGGGAAAGGGATCCGTTGTTTCCTGCTGGTCAACTGGTCACCATTAAAAAAAATAGAGATCTGGCTCAGGTACGCCCAGACATTTTACACGGACAGGAACACCGTAGGAACCGGATTGGATCAGATTGACGGCAATATGAAATCCGAAATCAAATTACAGGTACGGTTTCGGATTTAAAATTACATGCCCTTACTTTTTCTTCATCTTTTCCAATTTCTCCATTCCATGGATATTCATGGACTTTGAAATTTTGGAAACTGTCGAGAGATCAATACTTCCCAAGATGCTCAGGACCACGACTTCTTGTTTTCCTTTCATGAGCATCACCATTTCACTGATCTTTCCCATACCATCCTGTTTTGTGAGAAACCGGATATTATTTCCGTCATCGTTTACCGTCATAAGTTCTTTGTAAACAGATGCGGGAAACAAAGCACTGGCTTCATTATAAAAACCGTTTGCTTTTCCCGGTTTCAGTGAATCGGCTTTACAGGTAAGGACTTTTAATCCCGACAATTGTTCCAACGCCTTTTTCAATTCCCTGTTAGTTGTGTCCTTTGGATCGCCCATGCCGGCGAACATCTGGAACAT
This sequence comes from uncultured Bacteroidales bacterium, assembly GCA_903929315.1. Taxonomy (GTDB): domain Bacteria; phylum Bacteroidota; class Bacteroidia; order Bacteroidales; family FEN-979; genus CAIYUC01. Next base: position 52,993 of record CAIYUC010000034.1, on the reverse strand, counting down.
ATCCTTTGAAATATTCACGGAAGTATATCCATCCTGTCCGGCATACTTTTCAAAAAATTTATCGATCGGACTTTGCGCATTCATCCTGAATGGCAAGACGATGAATGCGGTAACGGCAATGATCAAAGCATATTTTTTCATGGTATTAATGATTTTGTGGACAGTTGTTATTTTCGTCCGGATTAATAATTATTTGTTGAAATTTATAAAATTGCGAGAACGTTTCTATTTTTTCCATTCCTTTCTGAAAGGATTGAAGTTTATGGACCTGGTCCAATCCGGTATTAAGGTTGACAGAGACCATGACTAATGCCTTTTTTGCAGCGATATATGCGGCAGCAGGATTGGTGTATGTATCTTTCAGCAGGTGATTTCCGGGATTCTTAATAATATCATGCCGGAAAGTAAAGATCAGTCCACAGAGGAGGAGTATTCCCGCAGCAATGCTTGTGATATAATAGATCTGCCTTCTTTCCGGAGCAAGAGGAATGGCCGGGATTTCTTTTATTTGTGACAGGAACCTCTGTTCAAAACCCGGATTTGGGATCTCATCCTTCCCGGTATCTGAAAAATACCTAAACAGGCCGGTATAGATCGCAAGATCTGTGGGCACTTTTTCATTCAGGAAAAAATCCCTGAGGCGAGTCTCTTCCACCTGGTTAGTTTCTCCTTCAAAGTATTTTTCAATCAGTTTCTTAATTTCTGTAGTATTCATATATCTTACTTACGGTTAACGATTCTCTTATTTTTTTTCTTGCTCTTGACAGGCTCACCCTGACAGCATTTTCATTCATATCAAGCAATTCCGCTATTTCCTCAAAATCATACCCTTCAATATCCCGTAGCTGGATGATTGATCGTTGTTGTTCCGGCAGAGTTTGAATGATCTGATGTATTTTATGAACAATATCCGACAGATCTGTTTTCTGATCCTGCTGCGAATTTGTCATTTCATCTTTCAGGTTTTCTATTCTTTCGATGGTGATTTTTCTTCTTTTCAGTTTATCCAGACACAAATTCCTTGTTGTTACCATTGCGAGTGCTTCAACACTTCTGTACTCATCCAGTTTATCCCTGCGATTCCATAGTTTAATAAAGACTTCCTGAACCATGTCTTCCGCTTCCTCCCTGTCTTCAAGCAACCTGTTCGCAAACCGGAAAAGCTTGTTTTTAAGGGGAATTACCTGCTTTTTAAAGTCGTCGAGGTTCATTTCAGGTTTAAGACGATAAATGGGGTTTATTATTACAAGTTTACGAAAGAAAGTTCAGCTTTCAATAAGATAACGCTATTTGCTGATCAAAGAATGTTTTGATCGATTTTATTGATACGGAATATAAGGTGTTCTGAAATGCCTCTTTCACCTCTAGGACGCCAAGACGCTAAAAAGTAAATATTTTTTTTACGTACTTAGCGCCTTTGCGGTAAAGGTCTTTAAGATTTCAGCCAAAAAGAAAAGTAATAGCCAGTATCTTTCTTTGAAAAGAAGCAAATTTGTTTATTTTTGCAAGTAAAGAAATGATCTCTTCTCTCAAAATTATTCATTATTAAAAAGATCTGATTATGTTCAAAGGACATCCAAAAGGACTATATGTAGCATTTTTCACCAATATGGGTGAGCGTTTCGGTTTTTATACCATGATTGCTATATTTACTTTATTCCTGCAGGCAAAATATGGAATCAACTCTACACAGCTTGGTCTGATCTATGGTATATTTATGGCTTGCCTTTATTTTTTCCCAATGGTAGGCGGTCTTATAGCAGACCGGGTGCTGGGATATGGAAAGACCATCAGTATAGGGATAGTCGTTATGTTTATCGGTTATTTTCTGCTGGCAATCCCCTCCGGGCATGGGGCAGGTTTTGGCTTTATCGTCGGTGCACTTGCTGTTATTGTGGTTGGAACCGGTTTATTTAAAGGTAACTTGCAGGCACTTGTTGGAAATCTTTATGATGATCCAAAATACAGCAGCGTCAGGGACAGAGCCTTCAATATTTTTTATATGGGGATTAATATTGGTGCAATGTTTGCCCCGACTGCTGCGGAATTGATCAGCAACAACATCCTGAAAGCATTCCATTTTACCTATGATGCAAGGATCCCGGCACTTGCTAATGAGTTTATAAGAACAAATGTTCCGGATGCAAGTTATCTTTCTATTGCTCAGACGCAGGATTCTTCTGTAACGATGGCCACCTTAAACCAATTTTCATCCACCTATCTTGATGCCCTCGGAAGATCTTATCACTGGGCTTTCAGCGCTGCATGCGTCAGCTTGTTAATTTCGATGATGGTTTTCTGGATATTCAGGAAACATTATAAACAAGCTGATATGACAGAGAAACAAAAATCTAAAAGTGAAGAACATAAATCCCAGGTCATCGAACTTACCTCAAAACAGATAAGGGAACGGTTGATTGCGCTATTCCTGGTTTTCTTTGTTGTGATTTTCTTCTGGATGTCATTTCAGCAAAACGGGCTTTGCATGACACTCTTTGCCAGGGATTATACCCAACCAACGGTTGGGAAATTCACCAATCTCTTCTTTGACCTGTTTGGGTTGCTTCCCATCTTTATCTCCATTGCCGGATTTATTTATTTAGTTAAAAAGGGAAGCAATTCCACCGGAAGGATCATCGGGGGCCTGGTTTTCATAGTATTCGCAGTCCTTTCTGTACTTCGTTTTACAGGTTATAGCGAGATAAATCCATTTACGCCGCAAAAATTCCAGCATTTCAATCCATTTTTCATCGTAGCATTAACTCCTCTTATCATCGGGTTGTTCGCCTGGTTGAACAAAAAAGGCAAGGAACCTTCATCTCCCCGGAAGATCGGTATCGGAATGCTGATCACGGCCGTTGCTTTTACCGTATTGATCTTTGCATCCATGGGTTTACCCAGTCCGAAACAACTGGGTGGTGTGGTTGCTCCATCCAATCTTCTTGTTTCACCCTATTTCCTGATCGTTACTTATTTCATTCTGACAGTGGCCGAATTATTCCTGAGCCCTATGGGTATCTCTTTTGTTTCAAGGGTAGCACCACCGAAATATAAAGGTACCATGCAAGGATTTTGGTTTGCCGCTACCGGAATTGGAAATTTTCTTTTATTCGTCGGTGCCTGGTTATGGGGATTTTTACCCTTGTGGGGTCTGTGGTTAGTGCTTGCCGTTTGTTGCCTGTTATCTGCAGCATTCATCTTTTCGGTGATGAAAAGACTGGAAAGAACATCAAATGCTGCTTAACAGTCTTAATACAATTACGAATTACGAAAAGCGAACCATATCCCTGGGGCCACAAAAGGCGTTTCAACTCTTATTCTGAATATATCAGGAAGCTTTTCGGCGGCCGGGTTCAGAAAGTAGCAGTTAATGCCGGTTTCACCTGTCCGAACAGGGATGGTACACTTGGCAATGACGGTTGCACGTATTGTGATAACAAAGCATTTACTCCTTCCTATTGCAATCCGGCAGAATCGCTTCATGAACAGATCCGGAAAGGAATTGAATTCCATGCAACCCGGTATCGCCGGGCTAAAAAATTCCTGGTTTATTTTCAACCTTATAGTAATACCTATGCTCCCCTGACTTTGCTGAAGGAGAAATATGAGGAAGCGCTTTCATTTCCGGATGTTATAGGATTGGTGATCGGGACCCGGCCGGATTGTGTCGACGACAATAAACTGGAATACCTGAGAGAATTATCCAAAAGGTTTTACATTCAAATTGAATACGGTGTAGAAACGACAAATAATTCGTCATTAAACCGCATTCACCGGGGACACGATTTTGAATTGTCCCGCCAGGTCATTGGTAAAACACATTCTGCAGGTATTATTACCGGGGCCCATTTCATTTTCGGATTACCCGGGGAAACATTGGCTGACATGCATGCTATGGCTGAGATCATCTCGGAACTGCCCATTGACACGGTAAAATTTCACCAGTTACAGATCGTGAAAGGGACCCAAATGGAAATGGAATTCCTTTCGGATCCTGCGCAATTCCATATATTCGGATTGGATGATTACATCGATTTTATCGTGAATTTTACCGAACGGTTAAGACCCGGAATTGTCATTGAACGCTTCACCGGTGAAGTCCCGCCATGGTATATAGAAAATCACAACTGGGGGTTATTGCGGTATGATGAAGTTCTGAGGCTTATTGAAAAAGAGTTTATCCGCAGAAATACCTGGCAGGGGAAATATTATGCATGAATTGATACGTTGGAGGCAACAATTGCCCTGTTAATTGAAGAATACAATGTTTTGAGAAGACATTCTTTCTCTGTTTTCGAATCGTCGAAAGTGGTGATTTCCTTGATTCTCCTTCGGATCTTGATATAATTATCAAAGTGGTAGAAATTTTTCCTGACCATCTTGCAGGTATCCATCACAATTATAAACATCGTATCCTGATCTGAAAGCTGCCCTCCTTTCATTATTGTCTCATAGAGATCCGTGCGTATTTTCTCTTTACTATCGACATTCAGGATTGGATACTTAAACTGGTAAAACACCCAAAGCATGCTGAATTCTTCCTTTTTAATGATCTTCTTCTCAATCAGGCTTTTTAAAATAGTTTTTCGAATGAGCAGCTTTTTGTAAACAAAGTTCTGGATCCAGTTACGCAGACTCCGGTTTTTTTTAGAAGATTTGATGTGATTGAGGATCCTGTCGAGCAAGGGATCACCGGTGGATTTTGTACTGATCAGCTGAACGATATTATCTTTGATCTTTATCCTTTCCAATACTGCCAGTTCAAACAAAATCACTCCGGAAAGGCCAAATTTAATGTTGTGTTCTGAACTACCAAACCATCCTTTATTGTCGAGGGCAAGAAGAACTATTTTTTCTGGCAATGTTAATTCAACCTTTTTATCCGGTTTATCCATTCAGGAATAATGCATTAATAATTTGACACAATAAAATTACTATAAATTATTAAGCAACAATAATTAATTGAAAGTGCCACCTAAATAAAGTTTCGTTTTTTCCATTTTCGGATTCTCGAATACTTCATGGACATCGCCTTGTTCGATGACTTCCCCGAGGTACATAAAAACCACGTAATCAGCGATACGCCTGGCCTGGCGTAAAACATGCGTGACTAAAACGATGGTATAATCATTTTTCAGTTCAAGGAATTTTTGTTCAATATACTGGCTGGAGATTGGATCGAGTGCTGAAGTAGGTTCATCCGCGAGGATGATCCCGGGACTCACAGCTAAACCTCTGGCAAGACAAAGCCTTTGCTGCTGTCCTATGGAAAGCCTCGATGCAGGTTCTCTTAGCCGGGTTCTCACTTCCTCCCATAAATTAGCCTGCTGCAGGTAATGCACCACGAGTTTATGGATTTCTCTTCTTTTCTTAACCCCCCGGAGCTTCAGTCCATAAGCGATGTTATTATAAATGGTCATAGGTAAGGGATAAGGACGTTGGGATAGAAGTCCCATGTTCTGACGGAGTTTATAGATATCTTCCCTGGCCGCGAGGATATTGTTGCCGCTGATCCTGATATCTCCTGTTACCTTTAATTCCGGGTAAAGATCGGTCAGACGGTTCATACATTTAAGTAGTGTGGTTTTACCACATCCTGAAGGTCCGAGGATGACCGTTATTTTATTTTCCGGGAGCTCAATGTTAATATTTTTCAGGATTTGAAACTTCCCTGCAAAAACGTTAAGATCGCTGATTTGTATTTTTTTGTTGTCCGTCATGCCAGTAAGCACTTTCCGTTAAAAATTTATTTTCGTTTTATGATATCTTTTCCCCAATCCTCTTGAAAACAGGCTGACAATGAGGATGATCATGGTCAGGACAAGGGCTGAAGCATAGGCCCTGTCCTGAACTGCAGGAACCGGCGAGGAGAGCTGGAAGAAGATCGACAATGGCAAAGTAGCCACCGGCTCGAGAAGGGAATTCGGGAGGTGATCCGTGTACCCTGCGGTAAACAGCACTGAAGCCGCATCACCGATAGCCCTTCCAAAGGAAAGGAGAATTGCCGTGATAATTCCTGAAATTGTTTGCCGGGTAAAGATTTTAAAGGCTGTTTCAGATTTATTGGAGCCGAGGGAATAGGATGCTTCCATCAAACCGTATGGGACCGTCCTGAGAATTTCGTCCATTGAACGGATCATAATGGGAAGAATGAACAGGGTTACCGTTATGATCCCTGCGAGTAATGAAGTCTGCAGTCCCAGATAGATCATCATGGTAAAACCGAAAGCACCATAAACGATCGAAGGGATACCCCATATAAGATCCAGGAGGAAACGGATAAAAGCTACCACTTTTTTCCAGCGGATGAGGAAAACATTGATGTAAAGCGCCACCGGAAGCCCGATCAAAAATGCCAGCAGAGTTGCACCGAAAGCAAGGCATAATGATCCCAGGATCGCATTCAGGATACCACCACCTTTCCCATAATAATAACCACCCTTGGGGATTTGTGTAAGGATTTCCCATGACAGGGCTTTGACCCCCTTTTCAAAAATGCTATAGATAATGACAGCCAGAACAGCAAGAATGAAATAGGTAGCAATTATCATGAGTACCTTAAAAATCTTTTCTTCTATTTTCTGGCCCAGGGTCATACTATTAATATCTATTATAACGGATGATAAAGAAGTGCATTATCAGATTGAAAAACAATGAAACCACAAGCAGGATCAAAGCTGCGAACATCAGAGCGGAATCATATTTCGGGATGGAGAGCATTTCCCCGTAATTATTGGCGATCAGTGCAGGCAAGGTATATCCGGGGTCGAATACACTTTTCGGAAGTTCAACTACATTCCCTACCACCATAAGGACTGCCATCGTTTCACCGAAAGCCCTTGCCAGCCCGAAACCAAAAGCAGCAATAATACCCGGGAGTGCTTTTTTCACCATTACCTGTTTTATCGACTGCCACTCCGTTGCTCCCAGCGCCAGGGAGGCTTCTTTCAGCTCAACAGGAATGGCACGGAATATTTCGATCAAAATGTTCAGGATAAAAGGAACAATCATGATGGAAAGGACCAATGCCGCCGCAAGAATACTGTATCCGACTGTAGTAACGCCAAATAATGGTCCAAGGTAACGGGAAATAAATGGCACAATCACCAGTATGCCCCACAAGCCATAAACTACCGAAGGGATGCCGGCCAGGATATCAATAGCCGGATGCATGATGCGCAATAAGTGGGTTTTGGAATACTGGGTAACATAGATCGCTGCCAGAAGGCAAATTGGGGCAGAGATGACCATTGCAAGCAAGGTTACCCAGATGGATCCTACAATGAAAGGGAAAAAACCGAATTGACCAATTCCTGGTTTCCATATCTTACCGAACAGTAGATGTCCTAAATGATAATCGTGTAATAGTAAAAATGATTTCAGGTAAAGTCCGAGGAACAGGAAGAATGGTAAAGTTGCAACCACCAGCAAACTGATGATCATCCAGGTATTGTTCACCCAGTGTCTTTGCCAACGGTTTAAGATGTACATCCTGTAAAATTAAAAATTATCAGGGAGCCGGGAAACTACTTCAGTTTATCTTGTCCTGCTTTAATTTTCTCCTCAGGAAGAGTTATATAACCAGCTTCTGTAAGATATTTTTGTCCATCAGTCAAAATCCAACGTAAAAATGCTATACAATTTTTATTCGTTGGTTTTCCGGCAGAAACCAAATAAAGATCCCTCCCCGGGGGTGAAGGATATTGACCTTCTTTAATAGCTTTCATAACACCATCCAAAGTGGAGTAAAAATTCTCTTCGGGATCGATATGGCCATTGCCATTGATATCAATGGGGACAACTTCAAGTCCGTTATAAACCTGCCGCGTTTGCATATCATAAACAAAGTTCAGATTATTGTAACCAATGCCTGTAACCGTTTTTCTCACAGCATCGGCCACACCGGGATCACCATTCACTCCAAGCCCCAGCAAGTCCTCCTGTTTTTTATTACCGATATATTTTGCCCACATTTCGGCAGCGCCGCAAGCATCGGAACGGGTAAATGCCTGTACTATATCATTTGATCTTGTTCCAACGACTTCTCCCCAGGTTTTTATCTCCCCGCTAATGAAAACTTTATAAAACATTTGCCGGGTCATTCCTTTCATTTTAAGCTCTTTTAAAACAGGGTTTCCCGAATTTACTGTCGGTAATACAGCATCCTTTGCAACAGCCACAAACCATGCACCTTTTGCTCTTTCTTCTGGGCTTAGTTCTTTTGAATACATCCCGAGATCAACCATCTTTGATAAGGCATCCGCCATTCCTTTCCCGGCGCCGCCCGCTGAGATATTGATGGTGACCTTCGGATGCAACTTTTGAAATTCTTCGGCCCATCTCACCGTAAGGGGATAAAGAGCAAAAGCACCAGAAATGGTAATCTTTCCTTTCAAAGGATCATTTTTCCGGGCTGCATTGTCATTATTCCTTTGATCACATCCAGCAAGCAGGAATATGAATACAAGAAAAATGAAAATTGATGGAAGCTGGTAAATGTACTTTTCTGTCATGGATAGTTTGTTTTGACCATAAAAGTACATTAAATGAATTTCACAGGAATGAAATTCCAGGTTATTTCATGAAAAAAGATGAATTCTTTCAGGTAACTATAAAATCACTCTTTAAAACCTATGCCTGCCTGGACCAGACAAAAAACGGTCCTTTGCGTGGTATCAAATTTGCTTTGTACCATTTCATTTGACCAGGTGGCTGACGATATCCTCGACCCTTATACCTTCTGCTTCAGCTTTAAAATTCCTGACAATACGATGCCGGAGAACAGCAGTGGCAACGGCCCTGACGTCTTCAATATCAGGAGAATATTTGCCGTTTAGGGCCGCATGACATTTTGCTCCGAAAATGAGGTACTGAGAAGCTCTCGGACCTGCACCCCAGGTCACGAACCTGTTCGCCCAGTCATCTCCTCTTTCTGTATTTGGCCTTGTTTTAGATACAAGATTCACAGCATATTCAAAAACATTATCAGGAACTGGTATTTTAAGGATCAGCTCCTGAAAAAACAGGATCTCTTCTGCACTCATGACAACCGTGGGCTGTGAGAGATGCTGTGAAGTTGTATTCTTTACGATCCTTATCTCTTCATTGAAAGAAGGGTAATCCAACCAGATATTGAACATAAACCGGTCAAGCTGTGCTTCCGGTAAAGGATAGGTTCCTTCATGTTCGATAGGATTCTGAGTGGCCAGAACAAAAAAAGGTTCTTCAAGCTTATATGATACACCGGCAACCGTCACGGCTTTTTCCTGCATTGCCTCCAATAGTGCTGATTGTGTTTTTGGCGGAGTCCTGTTTATTTCATCTGCGAGGATGATATTTGCAAAAACGGGACCTTTGATAAACCTGAATTTTCGTACTTCGTCAAGAATTTCAGTTCCGATGATATCAGAAGGCATCAGATCGGGGGTGAACTGAATACGGCTATAGGTAAGACCCAATGCTTTAGAAAGAGTGTTAACCATAAGAGTTTTGGCAAGCCCAGGCACTCCTACTAAAAGACAATGCCCTTTACAAAAGACCGAGATCAGCAGGTTTTTAACAACCTCATCCTGGCCGACAATTACTTTTGCTATCTCTGATTTGAGTAGTTTATATTTATTTACAAGAGCGTCAACAGCTTCAACGTCTGAAATATATTGCATAGAGTTTGTTATTATTTTGAATTCCAGTTTCTTTGAAATGCGCAGTTTTTATAAGGATCCATGATCCTTACATAGGTGCGGGATGTCTTCTTCTGGATCCAATCATCCATGATTTTCATTTTCTTTTTTTCCATTGCCCACTGCTGTATCCTGGCATAGTCCAATTCCAGATTTGCTTTGTGCGGATTGGTTCTTTCTTTAAGGTAATAGATCCGGTATTCTTCTTTTCCCCGGTCCGTCTTGAATAACACCGGTGCTGAGATCTCTCCGACCTTTAATTTATCGATCACGAAAAACACTTTCGGATCAAGCTGATCGGATTCAAATCTGCTATTCCCCGTGTTGGGATTGATCATAAGGCCGCCGTTATTCTTGCTCGGATCATCAGAAAACTTCATTACACATTCATCGAATCTCATTTTCTTTTGATCGATTATTGTAGCGATACTATCCAGTGTTGTTTTCGCTGCATTCAGGCTGACGATTGACACTTTGGGTTGTAACAGGATATGCCTTACATTGATGTACTCTCCTCTTCGTTCAATCATCTGGATCAGATGATAACCATCTTCTGTCTCCACAATATCGGAAACTTCAGCTGGTTTCAATTTAAATGCAGCTGCTTCAAATTCAGGACGCATATCCCCTCTTTTAAACATTCCCAGCTCTCCACCTTTCTTGGAAGATCCCGGATCCTCAGAATAAAGTATCGCCATAGTACTAAAATCGTCACCTTTGGCAATCCTCTCTTTTAAGGCGGTTATTTTTTTCCGGACTTCTTCTTTTTCTGCATCTCCTATTGCAGGATATTTAACGATCATACCTATCTCATACTCTGAATTGACAGCGGGAATACTATCTTTGGGTAATTTGCGATAAAATGCTTTGACTTCAGAAGGTGTCGTTGCAACCTCCTTGGTGATCTTCTGTTGAACATTTTCAACCATCATTTGTTCCTTAATGATGTCACGCATCTCACTTTTAATGGCGATGATGGATTTTTGGTATGTTTCCTCGAGTTTCTCAGGAGAACCGGCAAGGTTGATAAAGTAACGCATCCTGCGATCCATTTCACTTTCCACCTGTATATCCGTTATCTGCACGCTGTCGATCTCCGCCTGGTTCAATAACAACTTCTGGAACAACATATTTTCCAGGATCTGGCATTTCATGGTAGTCGGACTCCCCGTGATATTCCCCTGGCTTCGGAATTGAAGATATTGATTTTCCAGATCGGATCTAAGAATCGTGTTTGCGCCAACAATGGCAACAATTCCATCAATGACAGTATCCTGTGAAGTTTGTGCAGTTATGTTACAGGCATAGACAGACAAAAAGGAAAACACCAGGAAAATGAAATTTCCTTTGTTCATTCGTTTTCTCATCGGAACCATTGCTTCAATAAACTTCAAATTCATTGTGCTTTAAAGCTTGTTCATAAGTATCCTCATGCATCTTATTAATAAGATCGATCTTCCGTTTATTCAGAATAATATTTCTGATCCGTTCTTTTTCAAAGCTTAAGGGAGAGATACCTTCCTTAATTTTAAAATCTTTAAATCTAACCAGGTAAACAAATAAAGAGTCCTGAAATTCCACTTTACGGTGATTTTTAAGAAAATCTTCCTGGTTATATGTCTTTATCGGGATCTCTTTTAAAATATCATTAAAAAGCAACCAGGTCTGATCATCCAGAAAATAATTTGAAGCATATTTTTCACATTGGCCCGCAAGATTGACCTTATCTACAGAATTATCTGAATATAAAAGTTTTTTGAATATCTTAATGTTGGGTGATCTGACAGGTAACTTAACGTACTGAATTTGCACGATATTATCCTTGAGCAGGAAATTCTTCTGGTTTGAATCATAATAATTCTCCATTTCATCTTCCGTGACGATCGTATCGAGGTTTTGTTTTACAAGGGCATTTTCATATTCGAATACAATCAATGAATTTTTATAATTCTCGAGTTGTTTTGAAAAATCCATCTGTTCACCGGGCAGGTTTTTCATTGCCTTTGCAATAAGCAACTTTTGCCGAACCCAATTATCAATAAAGCCTTTCGCAAGGACAATGCTATCCCTGGCAAGTGTTCTGACAGGGATCACATCTTTCACGTCGGATTCATACAGGTATTCATTTCCCACTTTGGCCAGCACTCTTTCTGTCTTTTTTTTAAAAAAGGTAGTACAAGCGGTAAGGATTACCAGCGAAAATATGACCCATTTGTTCAAGACAGATTATTTGATTTGTTCGAGGATATCTTTATGTATTGTAACCGGGTATTTATGTCGCAAATAACCGATCCAAATCTTTTCAAGAAAATTCTGATAATCTGCAGTAATCAGCCCGCGGGATTCGTTCAATGCTTTGGGTTCCGGATTAAGGATCTTCGTAATATTGACGAATACCAAAGATGAATCCGATTTAAAATCGTTCGATATACCGGGAACCCAATCAACTTCATCGATGAATATATTGTCTTTTTTGGAAAATTTCCCGCTTTCGATGGTCAGCACTTTAACAGAATCCGTATTCATTTCTTTCAGGATATCCTGGTATGCAAGGCCCTGTTTGATAAAGTTCTTTACCTTTTGGGCCTTTTTCGGATCTTTCAAAGTAAAAATGGAGGCCTCCACCCGTTTATCCCACATGTAATTGTTTTTATTCTTGTCGTAAAAGTCTTTCAGTCCGACAGTATCTTTTACCGCTTTGGACCATACTTTTTGATCCGTAAGGTCAAAGAGCAGAATTCCATCCTTGTATTCCTCCATAAGTGCACGGAATTCAGGATATTTCGTTTCCAGGTGAGAATTTTCATATTTTATCAGGGATTCATTTAAGAAGTCCCTGTACATTTGATCGATCAAAAATTGAAGATTGATCCGGTCACGTTTTTTCTGTTTCGTTGCGATATATTGCGTAAAATCCGGCTGATTGATGGTCATCTGCCCAATTTTCAACAACGGGTTTTTGAGGTCTTTTGCCAAAGAAGGGTCCCATTTTCCGGTAAAAATGCTGTCGGTAACAACTTTGTAAAAGTCTTTCTTCGCATCCTGAAATTCCTTAAAACCATATTCCTCTTTAATTTTTGCATACACAGCATCTTTTGCCAATTGCGCGCGGGAATCCTTATTCACTTTTGCTTTCAGATCAGTTTTTTCATCATCAAAAGTGCCAGTCCCTTTTCTCTTGATGAGCTTAATAATATGCCAGCCGTAAGGGGTTATCAAAGGTTCTGAGATATCACCGTCGTTTTTAAGTTTATAGATAGCCACGATAAACTCAGGTACCATCCTGTTCACGCCGAACTCCGGTAATAATCCTCCTTTTGCTGCACTTCCTTTATCATCGGAAAACTGTTTGACAATTTCATCCCAGTTCGCTCCGGCCATTAATTTCCGGTATACGGAATCGATTTTTCTCTTAATCATAACCGAATCATTATGGGAAGCCTCTTTTGGCAACATTTTAAAAATATGGGCCACCGTTACTTTCCCCATAGCATCCTTCTTGTCCGTTACTTTTATCAGATGATAGCCATAATCGGTTCTGACAATCTTTGAAACCTGGCCAACGAGGGTGTTGAATGCAGCTGTTTCAAACGGATAAACCATATCAAAGGTGGAGAAATACCCCAAATCTCCATGATTACCTTTCATCATAGGCCGGGTTTTCGTGGCATCCTGATCTTTGGATGAAGGATCTTCTGAAAATTCCGCGACCAGTTTTTCAAATGATTCTCCATTCATCAATCTTTCCCTGACCTTTAGGATTTTCCCATATACAGCCAGCGTATCTTCCGGTAATGCATCCGGTCTTAACCTTAAAAAGATGTGACTTGCACGAATATCAAAATGCTCTCTGTCGTAAGCTTCTGATACCAACCGGTTGATCGTGGATTCATCTATAAAATAAGGTTTTGCAAGTTGATCACGGTATCCATTAAGTTCGGTCCTGAAGGAGGTCAGTGTATCGAGACCAAGATCTTCCGCTTCTTTTACTTTTAATTTGAAGTTAATGAATAAGTCGAGGTAATCGTTCAGATTTGTCTTGTCAAGATTGTTTCCTTTTGGATTATTTTTCTTGTAAATAGCCATGAAATCTCCAATGGTAATATTCTGGTTGCCAATGGTGAGAAGGACATCTTCATTTTTCACCTGGGATTTGAGGGAGAAACTCGTTCCAAGAATACACAGAATTATCAAAAGACCAGACGTAAATCGTTTCATCGTTGCAAAAGATTTTAATTAAACACTATATTGACATTATTTTATTGTAAAAAATTATCGGCTGTAATTTGGGGCTTCGCTGGTAATGGTGACATCATGAGGATGGCTTTCTGTAATACCGGCAGCAGTTATTTTTATAAATTTGGCCTGTTGCAGGTCCTCAATGGTTTTAGACCCCGTATAACCCATACCTGATCGCAATCCACCTACCATCTGAAAGATCACTTCTGACAGCGAACCTTTGTAAGGAACTCTTCCGACGATCCCTTCCGGGACAAGTTTTTTTATATCATCTTCGACATCCTGGAAATACCGGTCTTTGGAACCCATCTGCATGGCCTCTACTGAACCCATTCCGCGATATGTTTTAAATTTCCTTCCTTCGTAAATAACCGTTTCACCCGGAGATTCATCAACTCCGGCAAATAATGAGCCTGCCATGATCGAATGGGCGCCGGCAGCAAGCGCTTTGACAATGTCGCCGGTATAACGGATGCCGCCGTCAGCAATAACCGGAATCCCGGTCCCTTTGAGGGCTTTTGCCACATCGTAAATAGCTGATAACTGGGGAATCCCAATACCGGCAATGATCCTTGTGGTACAAATCGATCCGGGACCGATACCAACTTTCAGACCATCTACCCCGATCTTTGTAAAATCCTTTGCAGCCTGGGCAGTACCTATATTCCCTGCAATAAGATCGATTTCCGGAAATTCTTTTTTCACTCTTCTTGCCATTTCCATGACGAGTTTTGAATGACCATGTGCTGTATCGATAACGATGGCATCCACTCCTTCACGAACCAGCACAGCGACCCTGTCCATTGTATCGGAAGCAACGCCGACAGCAGCCGCAACCCGCAATCTTCCGCGGTTGTCCTTGCAGGCATTCGGACGGGCTTTTATTTTTATGATATCCTTATAGGTAATTAACCCGACAAGTTTATTGCTTTTATCAACTACCGGCAATTTTTCAATCTTGTATTTTTGGAGGATCTCTTCTGCTTTGGCAAAATCAGTAAATTCTGTAGTTGTCACGACATTTTTGGTCATTACCTCTGCAATCGGGCGCATCAGATCCCTTTCAAAACGGAGATCACGGTTGGTCACGATACCAACCAAAACCAATTCCTCATTTGTGACCGGGATACCTCCGATGTTATATTCTTTCATCAGCTCCAACGCATTGCCTACCAAACCATTTACATTAATCGTGACCGGATCAAGGATCATCCCGTTTTCAGCCCGTTTCACTTTACGGACATGCAGCGCCTGGGCTTCGATGGACATGTTCTTATGCAGAACGCCGATCCCTCCCTCCTGTGCTATAGCAATTGCCATAGGGGACTCAGTAACAGTATCCATGGCGGCCGAAACGATCGGTATATTTAACCTGATATTTTTCGTAAGAAATGTTGTTACCTCCACTTCACGTGGAGTAACATCGGTATATGCAGGAACTAACAATACATCATCGTAAGTAAGACCTTCTCCCTGAAATTTCTCAGAATCAGTGAACATATACTGAAAAAGTTAAGTTTACAAAGGTACAAAATTTAATTATAAATGTTTATAACAGAAACAACAATGAAATATTATGGTGAAACAATGAAAAAAATGAATGATAATTGTATCCCCCGGAGGGGATCTGATGTACTTTTATGTTTAAATTTAAACAGCACCTTTATGAAAAAGCTTTCCCTTATTGTTTTAATGTTGTCAATTTTCAATATAACATATGCGGATTCATGGCAATATGTCGGCACAGCAGGTTTTGTAAATTATACATGCCTTGCCTTTGACACTGACGGACAACTCTATGTTGCATACTCAGATGGTGGGAATTCCTATAAGGCAACGGTGATGAAATTTAACGGAACCAGTTGGGTGAATATCGGGAATGCGGGTTTCTCCAATGGAGATGTGGTTTATACAGATCTTGTCATCAGTCCTGCCGGTCAGCCTTATATAGCTTACGAGGATAATGGGAACGGTAATGAGGCTACGGTTATGAAATTCGACGGAAACAATTGGGTGGATATAGGATCAGGCGGACTGTCAGATGGGATTGCCTGGTTTACAAGGCTCGCCTTTGGTCCCACAGGACAACCTTATGTGGCATACCGGGACGTTGAGAACACTTCAAAAGCTACAGTTCGGAAATTTGATGGAATAAGCTGGGTGAATATAGGGATACCCGAATTTTCAGCAGGACATGTATGGTATGTGAGTCTTGCTTTCAATCCATCGGGGCAACCTTATGTGGCTTATTCGGATGAAGCAAATTCTTTCAAGGCGACAGTTATGATGTTTGACGGAACAAATTGGCTGAACGTTGGGACAGCGGGATTCTCAGCGGGTAGTGCTTATAATACCTGCCTTGCTTTTAATCCGTCGGGTCAACCTTACGTGGCTTACAGTGATTGGGGATATAGCGAGAAAGCATCGGTTATGAAATATGGTTCGCCCTCTGATATTCCCGAAAAACAGAATACTATTATTTCAGTCTACCCTGACCCAACATCAACATTATTGACGATTGATCTGAAGACTATCTCCAATGTTATGAAATCAATTGAAGTGTATGATTTGACAGGGAAGAAGATGTTTGAAGCCCAGTCTCAGGATGACAAAATCATATTGAATGTGGAAGATTATCCTGTTGGATTTTATTTCATCAGATTGAAAACGAATACATTAAATTATACGGGGAAGTTTTGTAAAAATTAATGAACTTAAAAACTCACCCCCTTTATCCCCCTCTCTTGAAAGAAGAGAGGGGGAGTATTTATTCAAAAACTAATTTTCTTCGGGGTTGTTTAAAAAGTCTTTGTGATCATTGTGTAAAACATTGTGACCTTTGTGGTTAATTTATAAAGAGTTGAACCACAAAGAACACTATGAAGGCACAAAGTACACAATGAAAGAAAAAAATCAAATTATATACTTTTTAGTCAACCCCCCGGGAGGGTGAGGTACCCTGATTACTTTAGCACTGCCACTATTATCATCTCGACCGGAAGTGGGAGATCAAGCATCCCGGGGTTATTACCAGAATAGGTTACTCGGTCAGAAATTTCCGAGAGGTCTATTCGTGGAATCCCAACTACATGCAATAAATCCCCGCGCTTTAATATACTTACCTGGTTTTCTGCATCTGTATTTTTCGGGAAAGCCATTTTCATCCTTTCACAAATAATTTTCCTGTCATTGTCAAGTACTTTACAATAGATAAACCTTCCGTCTTCTACCACTTTTTGTTTGGTATCGAGGATCCCGATCCAGAATTCAGCATAGTTATATCCCACTCCATAGGTTGTAATTTTAACCATCCTTTTGTCTGGTTCTATTTTGCATCTGGTATTCAGGTATTTGGCAAATGCAGCATCGGCATCCTTATACATGAACCCTATAATGGGCCGGATGGATTTTGTCAGGTCGATCACCCCGATTTTTGTTACAGGATGGATCTCAAAGACGTGGGAGGGATTTGAATTGATGATATCCGGGAATTCACCACCCTGGTATTGATGTTCTCCTTTTGCTGCATGTTCGCACCAGATCCTCCATGCCCCAATGATGGTGATTGTATTTCCAGCTCCTTCATAACCATGAACAATCTTTAAAGCAGCAGGATAGTCCTTCGCATTCATGATCTCCGCCACCATGGGAAGCCCCATATGTTTGCCAATCCCTGCTATGTGAAGATCTCCGTCTTTGTCCGCAGGATTTGGTTTTGGATGTGCTTTAACGATCTGGTAATCAATACTGATAGTAACTCTGTTTTTCAGGCTGTCGATAAAGGATTTTCGCAGGGTTATCTCAATTTGCCCGTAAGAAAAGGCGTTCCACAGGAAGAATAGAAAAAATCCAATGATCCGGAATGATTTTAGCATAAAATATCAAAATTGGTCTTTATTCTTTATCTGATGATCTCAAATGCTGTCAGGGAAAAAGCACCCTGTGGCATTCGCTGCAAAAATATGTTTTCCAGTTGTCTTTCACATCAACAGGATGAATGAATCCCATGACTTCATTGACGGAGGCATATTTCATTTCCTTTGTCGGACCCTGGGCAATGATCGTATGGCACAGATTGCAATCCTTTGAAATGAATTTTCCTTTATCGCTTTTGTGCCGGTCCGAATGGCAACGGAAGCACCCGTCCGATTCAAGATGCCCGATATGATTGAGATATTTTTCGGAAGTCACACGCATTTCCGGGAAGACATTCTTTGCAAATTCTCCCTGTATCCCTTTAATGGCCTGGTCAATCAAATTCTTATTATTTTTATAAATCTCAGGGTATCCTTTTTTATAAAAGTTTGTCACACTGTCATGGATATACATCATTGCAGAATCATTCGTATTAAAAGGACCTTTCAGGACATTCATGGCAACTTTTTTAATAAAAGGCAGTTCCTTCGGAATATCCCCTTTCACTATAGCATTATCGATATATATGGGCGCTGATTTAAAGGAATGTGAAGGCCGGTTATGGCAATCCATGCAGTCCATGCTCCGGACCTCGAGGCTATCTTTTACTTTTTTATCAAGAATATTCGCTGTATCCTGGAAAATCTGAACTTCACCGGTTTTAAGATTGGTATATTTTACCCACGGGATCGACTCCCTGTCTTTCGAGGAAGCAATGTATTCAATTTTAACATTAGGGTTAATATGCCAGTGGATTCCCTCGACCAATCCGAACGAGCTGTAAGTCGGACCAGTTTTCATCAGCATGGAAATATTCCATTCGGTATTGATTGAATCGGTCAGATATCCACGTTGTGTCCTGAGACTCCGGGCATAGAATTTTTGGGGCCAGTGACATTTTTCACAAGTTTCACGTGCCGGTCTCAGGCTCGCAATCGGTGTCGGGATAGGTGATGGATATTTATGAAAGAGGACGGAATATACCTGGTACATCCCTGATAATTTTGATTTTACATACCAGCTTGCACCCTGTCCTACATGACATTCCACACAGGCAACACGTGCATGCGGAGAATTCTGGTATGTCACATATTCAGGGTTCATCACTTTATGACATAGTCTTCCGCAAAAATCGACAGATTCAGTATAGTTGAATGCTTCATAGCTTCCCATAGCGGAGACGATCAGGAAAAGGAAAGTGATGACCGAAATCAGTACAAGGCCCTGACGGGCATTCGGTTTGTTCAGGTCAAGCACCGGCCAGCGTTGATCGGAATCCTTTATCCTCCTTCTTTTAATCAACATTCCTAAAGGAATAAGGATCAGACCGATAATAAGAATCACCGGCAGTATGATATACGTGAATACTCCATTATAAATATTGGGATTAGAAGTAAGCTCTGAAAAAATAAACAGTACAAGGATCAGTAGAGCACTGTTCACTGTAATTATAAATCCACTAATACTCAGCCAGTTATAAATTGATCTTGGGATTTTCATGTCTTTTTAAATTTGGTTTGAAATTATTAAATATTTTTGAACTACAAAAAATCTTTCAAAATAATTACAAAAAATTAATTGAACCATTATTTCAACCCATGAGCATGAAAAAAACGCATCAACAGGGATGGATTCAACTGACTGAAGGCTATCCATGGTTTAACGGCGAAGGAATGTTCCGGTTACCGGCGTATTCCGAATTTATGCCTCCTCCGAGGCTGGGTTCAAATATATATACCGGGGAAATTGACGGGTCATTGTTTAGAGAGGACGATCCATTCGGTTGGCAGGTAAGTGAGTTAGAAGAAGAATATCATCTTCGCCCGGGATTAGAGATTGCAGGTCATCAAATCATGGAGCAGTTGATCCGGTTTGGTAGTGGGCTGGAAACTCATCCCATAAGCGGTCATTTGGGGCAGAACCTGAAAGATAATCCTTATTGCCCACCCGAACTGATGGCACAGGCAGGTCATCTGAACCATGAACGTTTTGTTCTTTTTCTTCCGCTTGCACTTTCAAAGACCCAGGACGATAAAGGACGGGTCCGGTGGACATTATTCGGAAGCAGTGAACAGGGACCTGAAAAAGCGTTCTGGAAGTCATTTTATTCATCACCGGAAACAGAATTACCCGAACAAACCTTTTTTAATTTCATCTGTCAAATCCTTCGGGAAGCTCATGGAGCAGAATTTAAAAATACCCGTGATTTGAGGTCAGCCGGATTCCGCATACTTCCGGTTATCAAAAATCCGCATTTTTCATTCTGGACACCCGGTTCATTGCCATCATGGACCTCCGGATATATTGTGAATGAGGATGACACGTTTGATGACGTAAAATACCTTCTTACTTTCAGATCCTTTGCAAGCCTGCCAGCTATCCTGAAAGAAAAATATTTCGCCCGTAAAATCGTCCTTTTGCCGACTCCGTTCAGCCTGGTATTCTGGGGGACTTCCATTTACAATCGTCTTAGCGAACAATTGGCAATGCATATACAAACCCCGTTGTTAAGCTTAGTCCGGCGGCATGAAGGTCCTGGCGGAATCCGTGTTCCGCAATCCGGCTGGTTTCATGAGCCGAAGCGAAAAGGCGAAGCATCACATGTTGCAGACGAATTATTACTGAACACATATCATCGCACAAGCCGCTGGGACCGTTTACACCGGAACGATGACGCAGTGGCCAAAAGTTTACATGTAGATCCGATAATGGAAACCCTTTTCAGCACTGAGCTGGGTTCCCTGGATCTGTACAACAAACCCATGGCCCGTAACTGTCAGATCTGGGCTGAAAATGCAGAATTATTGCTGAACGGGCCGCATGCTGACAGGGAGCAAATCCAAAGGGCTTCAGAAACTGTTCTTCGTGGAGGTGTCTTTCGTTACAGGTTCGTTTTTCCTGCGATGGAAGTAGGGGGTTATGAGGTTTACTGGCAGCGACCATTGGTGGGATGTGTAGACCGAATAACGGGTCAACCTAAAATAGTCACTGACGCATTAAGCGGATACCTGACTGCATATCCTGTGAAATCAGCAGATTTGTCGGATGCCATTGAGCTATGGCCAAGGTTTATGAGGCGTGAAATATATCTCGATACACTGTATAATTTCGGGAATGTTATGGATCATTATATAAACCGGATCCCGATGAATATTCTCTATTTGCTGCATTCATGGGAGATTTGGGGAAGACATGCACTTCCACGGTCTTTCGCAGGGAAATTGATAACGATCCCTGAAAAGGACTCCATTGAAAAATGGTTCGATTCAATCCGGGATTATTCTAAGGACACAGAAGTCGTAAGTAAGATCCAGCAGGAAATCCAAAAAATCATTGAACCTGCCGGACCGGATCCTGTTATTTCTGAAAATTTCACATACGGAGCAACTGCAACGCGGAAATATGAAGAAGCTTACTGGAAAGATATATTACTCCTTTCAAAGGGGAAATTCGTCAACAAAGATAATGCAGACGTTGTGAAGGATCCGGACACTTTGAAATTGGTGAAACACTCCCGCCGTGACCTTGGTCCATTGGGGGAATATCTTATCCTGCGTCACAGCAAGGCTATCAAAGCATCAGGAATGGAAGGCAAGGCAATGGCTGGTGAACTTCCATTCAAATGGCAGACAGATTTTGATTACTCCTTTTTTGGAGGATGGGATGCAAACCAGGCTGGCAAAATGCATGAACGCGATATCCTTGTCGTGATCCCGGGGAAGAACAGGAATGAGGCAGTAATACTGGCAGATCATTATGATACTGCCTACATGGTAGATGTTTATGACAAATCAGCCGGCGGCAGCGGCGCCCGTCTTTCCGCAGCGGGAGCAGATGACAATGATTCCGCTACAGCTACCCTTCTCCAGGCTGCACCTGTTTATTTACAAATGTCCAGAGAAGGCTTGCTCGAGCGGGATATCTGGCTTTTACATCTTACAGGCGAAGAATTCCCATCTGATTGCATGGGAGCCCGTTATTTTTGTGAAGCATTAATTGAAAAGAAGTTGAAGTTAGTTACAAAAGACGGTAGATCTGTGGATCTTTCATCCGTAAAGATAAAAGGAGTCTTCGTCATGGATATGATCGCTCACAACAGGGAGGATGCACCTGACATTTTTCAGATCTCTCCTGGTAAGAGTTCAGGATCGTTACAGTTAGCTTACCAGGCGCATCTCGCGACCAATCTATGGAATTTCAGCGCCAAACGTTGGAACGAAAATTCTGAACGTCATGATAGAACAAGAGGAAAACGAAGTACAGATGGAACAACGATCCCCGAGATCGCATTACATCCACAACTTGACGGGCAGGTAAGACTACCCGAAAATCCTTTCAGTACACTTTACAATACCGATGGCCAGATTTTTTCTGATTGCGGAGTGCCTGTAGTACTTTTCATGGAGGACTACGATATCCATCGCAGTGGTTATCATGATACCAAAGACACCATGGAAAACATTGACCTGGATTATGGTTCTGCTCTTTCGGCTATCGCCATTGAGACGGTAGCGAGGGTGGCAGTTGGTAAATAGTGAAGTAGCGAAATAGCGAAATAATGAAATTTGATTTTTTTCGCTACTTCGCTATTTCACCAGCTCGCGCGCGTTTGTAGCGCGTGCGTGGGCCAAATAATGAAGTAATGAAATAATTAAATAATTAAATAATTAAATAATTAATGCCTAAATTTTGCATTACTGCATTCAATCTTCTAGCCACCTTAAACGCTTAGCTCGCGCGCGTTTGTAACGCGTGCGTAGTTCTAATCTCTCAAGCAACGGACAGAAAATGCATTACTTCTTAAAGAAGGATACGCTGACACGCTAGGATCAGCATCATTCATCCCATGTGCCCACGCCTTCGTTGAACCATGCGCAGTTGACGACCAGAAGAATGTTGCAAAACCCTGAAAATCCCAAGCTTTATTAAGATGACGGCCGCCGGACAGAAGAGCATTGAAGCCTGAAAATCCAGAATACTTCAGCGGACTGGCGGCAAATGCATTGCTGATGTAATTCGCAAACAATGTATTCCAATCGGCTTCTGTAGGAACGTGCCATCCTGGCGGGCAAAGCCCCTGGTTGGAGATGATTTCATCGTATTGCATGAGTTCATCCCATTGGTAAACCGATGCTGGATGCTGGATGCTGGATGCTGGATTGTGGTATTTTTCGGGAATGCAGTTATCTCGCTGATGTACATCCGGAAGGATTTCTATTCCATAATTTAAATCTTCCGCTAACCAGCACTGGCTGCCAATGTGAACAGTTTGATAGGTTTTACCGTCCCGTATGTCAGTAAATGAATTTCCGCATATGAAGAGAGCAGGATTAATGGTAATCAGTGACCGGTGATTGGTGACTATACATAATGCAGCATTGGTATAAGTGTAATTTATCTGGTGAGTTCCAACACCGGCGATCGCGGGATAATAAATTCCGTTGGTAACACCTACACCGGAATACGTTCCGCCAAGTGGGATTCCACCTTTGAGCTTAAATGGCTGCGCGCTGGTATTGGTGATGGAATCGTTGCAGAGGGTGAATGTGACAATCGGGGAAGTTGCAACATTCATTGTGATGATATTGGATGTTGCCGGGTTTCCTATTGGACAGACAATGTTTGACGTGAGGATGCATACGATCTGGTCACCGGATACCGGATTGTACATGTACGTGGATGAATTTGTCCCGACATTGACACCATTGACCTTCCATTGATATACAGGTGAATTCCCTCCATTGACCGCAGTGGCTGTATATGTCACCACAATGCCGGAACAAACCGGATTTGCAGATGCTGTAATCGATAAATCCACAACCGAATTACTATGAATAACCATGAATAACTGATTGCTCGCAGCCGGATTATTAGATGTGCAGGTTTCACTTGAGCTAAGAATACAAATTACAATATCACCATTATTTGGAGTGTACGAATAAGACGGTATACTGATACCAACATTTATTCCATTTACTTTCCATTGATAGGAGGGTGAAGTTCCGCCATTTGTTGGTGTCGCCGTGAAATTAACAGGAATACCAGCACAAACAGGATTTTGGGAAGCAGCTATCCCAACCCCGACAACCGAATTACTAATAATTACCATAATTACCTGATTGCTCGAAGCCGGATTGTTGGATATACAGGTAGAATTGGATGATGTAAGCACACATGAAACAATATCGCCATTTAAAGGAACATAGGTATAAATTGGATTACTGGCTCCAATGTTGATCCCGTTCACTTTCCATTGGTATGATGGCGATGAACCGCCATTTGTGGGAAATGCCTGGAACGTCACGGACGTTCCACTACAGACATTGTTCGTCGAGGCGGAAATTAAGACTTTCACTGAATCCCCGGGATTTACGGTTACCGGAAAAACAACCGGAGGTCCCGAACAGCCTCCGACTTTTGGTACTATGTGATAGGTGACAATACCCGCAGATGATCCGTTATTGGTAAGGATCTGATTAATGACCAGTCCCGAATCAGCGCTAAAACCGCTAATATTTCCGGAAGTTAATCCTGCGGTCCAATGGAAATTTGTACCCGGTTCGTTCGAGGTTAATGCAATATTGGTTGACTCTCCCGAACAGATTGTTTTTGAAAGTGGATTATTGGTAACAACAGGTTGCGGATTAGTGACAAGCTGAACCGTGTCTCTTCCGATACATCCGAAGGTATTAGTAACAGCCACCTCATAGTTCCCGGCCAGGCCGGTTGTATATGTTTGCCCGGTACCAACCGGTAATCCTGTGGTGAGATCCATCCATTGATAGGTGCATCCAGCGCATACTCCCGCGTCGAATGTCACCGAATTGCCTATGCAAACGGACTGATCGGGACCAAGCAAAGGTTGGTAAGTTGGATGAACAGTGACCACCTGCCAGGCTGTATCAGTGCGCATATCGATATGTCTTACGAAAAGCGTAACTGTATATGATCCCGGAAGAGAATAGGTATGGGAAGGATTTGGATTGAACGAAAAATTTGCCGGTCCTGAAGCAGGATCACCGAAGTCCCAATGGATACTGTCTGTTTGCGGCCAGATAGTGGAAGTAAAAAAAATGGAGTCTCCCTGGCAATGATTTATATACTGAAAATAGACGAAATACCGCTGTAACTGTTGGACTAACCCATTCCTCGCAGAATTTCCCTCCAGCCAAATAGCATCCCGATGATAGTTACAGCCAAGTCCTTGTATTGTCGGATTGTTAATAACATCCAGTGAGTCCACCCATGTATGCCCACAATAGATTTTATTGTCCGGGCCTCTTTGTATTGAACATCGGTAATCATGGGCATTGATCAAAATTTCACTTTGCTTGAATTGGGCTGAATCTGTCTTTGATACATTATATTGGAATATTCTGTCTGTATATGGTAAAGACTGATTATCAACATCGATATATAAATACCTGTTATCAACAGAGAATTCAGGATAGCTAAAACTTGTCGAATAACCATTACCAGTCTTGAAACAAAACATTGGTGTGATTTCCCCTGTGGATGGATTGAAATTGCACATTTCATGAATAGTATCATATGTTGCCACAAGCCTGGTTCCATCTGGTGAGAACCTTAACATTTCCGGATAATTAGAAAAAGTGGGCCAAAGAAGGGTAACAAGGCTGTTACTTACAACAGGATTCATGTCAATTCCTGCATTTGTGATATGATAACTCAGGTATTCGGTGCTGTTTTGGTACTTCCTTGCAACAATCCATACGTCCCGGTTATTCTTTGCCCTTGTCCCTGTAAGCATTTCAACTGTATTTTCCGCTCCGGGCATTACTATACCTTTTTGTCCCGAAGGGATGTCTCCAAGTCCTCCATCAAGCCTCATATCAACAATGGTATAGAGTAATCCAAGTGGATCTGGATATGTAGGAAATGGCCATATATCCATCGTAAAAAGATAATAGACACTATCCTCATCCAGCTTCTTGACTATAAAAGTTGCTTGCAAATTAGAGCCTGTACCAAACAAGGAGCCATTGGGCATGGCCTGTTGGTTCTTGTTATAAACATATGAATCGTCAACGTAAAAAAGCAGATTCCCTGCTGAATCAGAAATAGCTGAAGAATATCCCCAGCATAAAAAGGTACTCGCAGCATTAGTAAGAACCACAGGAGATCCTGAATTGAAATCAAGACCTGCCCGATGCCCGAAATACCAGATGTTGTTCTCGCCCTGGGAAAAACCAAATAGTGGTAAGATCAGGAAGGCAAAAATTAAAAACCGGGTAAATCGTTTCTTCATTACCCATAATTATTAACCTAACAAATTTAGGGAAAATTATTGTGAATTGAACACAATTCAATTATTATTAATGCAGTAATGTAGTAATGCAGGAATGCAGGAATGCAGGAATTAAGGTCCTGAAGGTCTCAACCCGGATTTCATTCCTCACTTCTATCTGTGAGTTATAGTAACGAAATTTGAATTAT
Organism: uncultured Bacteroidales bacterium; assembly: GCA_903929315.1. Taxonomy (GTDB): domain Bacteria; phylum Bacteroidota; class Bacteroidia; order Bacteroidales; family FEN-979; genus CAIYUC01. The sequence goes on along the minus strand of CAIYUC010000034.1, from coordinate 26,702 downwards.
GAAATGGAAGCCTGAAGAATGCGGTATGAAGCCTATTGCGGGCTATTTATGATGAATTCAATCGATTTTTTCAGCCCCGGAATTTTATTTCTTACAACATCCCATACTATAAAATAATCAACACCAAAATAGTCATGGATTAACCTGTCTCTCATACCAGACATCTGTTTCCACTTTATATCGATCCAGTTCTTCCAAATTGATACTTTTCATACCAAAGATAAAAAACTTTATGGTTCAGACCATGCACGCGTTACAAACGCGCGCGAACTGGGATTTAAGTTGTAAATCTAAAATTACACCATGCACGCGTTTGGAAACGCGCACAAGCCCAACCCTTACTTCAAATTTCCCACTTCACTTCTTACTTCAAAATTCGTTGATCAATATTCGATATTCAAATTAACCAGCAAATAGTGCCTATTGCCTACTGCCTATTGCCTATTGCCTTCCCTTTTGCATTAGTGCCATTTAAAAATACGGAGTCCCGTTGCAAAGAACAAAATGCCCGTTGCTGCCAGGATCAGGGAAGGAATGGTAATTTCTGCAAACCCTGCACCTTCAATGAAGATGCTTCGCAGGCCGTCAGCCAGCATGGTTAGTGGAAGTGGCTTAATGAAGTATAAGGACCAATCCGGGAAATTATGATAGCTGAAAAAAATACCGGAAAGTACCATCATCGGCATCACGACGGCATTGATGAACCCGTTCCCTACTTCCGTATTTGAGGTATGGGAGGAGATGAAGATCGCCATCCCCGCGAAAACCATATTTCCCGCTATAAATAACATAAACAACGCCGCCAGGTTACCCTGGATGGTGATGCCAAACACAAGGCTGGCAAAGATAAACAGCAACGCGCCCTCTACGAAATTCATCACGAGGCGTACGGTCATCAGGGCGATGAGGAAATGCGATTTTTTCATCGGCGTTGCAACCATCCGCCGTAATAGCTTTTTAGACCTTTTCTCAATGATATCGTAACTGATTCCCCACATGGTCGACATCATCACTCCCATTGCAATAAGCCCCGGGATCAGAAAATCAATATAACGTGTCCCGCTGACTGTCAGTGGCTGGATGTTCTCATGATTCTCCCCGACCGGAACCCCATTCCCGCCAAATATCCTGGAAAGCTTGAGATACGTCAGTTGTGCATCCGGATTCATCGGATCGAAGTGATATTCTATCCGCCCGTTTTTTTCATTCAGGATGATACTCAGACTCCCCCGTTTCAGAAGCACCATGGCCTTGTCCCAACTCATTTTCTGGAAAAGAAAAGTGGAATTTCCGAGCTTGTCATCTTTTATGGTGTATCTGAAAGAAGTAAATCCATCACCTGTTAATCCGACTTGTGCTGCTTTCTTGCTGAAAAAGCTTTCCAGTGTCAGGTTTGTATCGGGGTTTGAAGTTCTTACCCCATTATCCGTGATTACTGCAACTTTACGAAAAATGTCCGTTTTATTCATAAAGGCAATGCCCAGACCCAGCGACATAAGCATGGGAAAGATCATACCCCAGAAAATAACCCCCGGTTCCCGGATGGTCTCTTTTACACGGGCCAGGATCAACTGATATAGCTGGTTTTGTCGAATGAACTTATTCATGCAAATGTCTTCCGGTTAATTGTGTAAACAGGTCATCCAGCGTCCTTTTCCTGAATTCAAGATTTTTAAGCTGCAGATTCCGCTGATTCAGAAATTTAAAAAATTCAGGCAAATCAGTCTCCAGTTGATTGATCTCCAGGCTTCCTTTCTTATTTACCGGATCCCAGTGAATATGAAAGGCTGAAGGCGTCATTAAAAGATCGGCTGAAAATTGTGATTCTTCCAGTGTAAATTCGACGATCTTCTTGTCCTGGCTCTCATCCAGTAATTGCTCCAGTGTGCCTTCCTTGAGGATCTCACCCTGGTCTATAATGATGATATGGTTGCAAAGCTGTTCGGCCTCTTCCATATAATGAGTCGTAAGGATAAGGGAGGTTTCGGATTGTTGTTTTAACTTCAGCAGGATCGACCATATTTCGCGGCGTGCGTTCGGGTCAAGTCCTGTGGTCGGTTCATCGAGAAGTAAAATTTTCGGCGAGTTAAGTAATGAAATTCCCATGGCCAGCCGTTGCCGCTGTCCACCGGAAAGATTGACTATATATGATTTACGCTTCTCCTCCAATCCCGTGATATCAATAATTTCATTCACACGGTCCTTTTCGAGATTAAAGAAACTGCTGAAAAGTTTCAGGGTTTCCCAAACGGTCAGCTTGTCGATATAACGCGTTTCCTGGAGGGATATCCCGATGATCTGGTGAAGTTCATCTTCATTTCCCCTCCATTTCTTCCCCATGATATGGATCTCACCCTGATCCGGTTTTTGAATACCCTCGATCATCTCCACCAGAGTAGTCTTACCGGCGCCATTGGGACCGAGTAAAGCCACGAATTGTCCTTTAAAGATCCGTAAGTCGATACCTTTGACTGCATGAACCGTTTTGAAGGATTTATGAACTGCTTTGACTTCGATGACAGGAACCTGATCCATTGCTGAGGCGCATTATTGTGAAACGAATTCAGTTTTAACGGTAATATAACCAGGGTAAACGACCGCATTCTTCCCGATCATAATTGTGGGTTTCAATTTAATTGTGAACCTTGTGGGTGTATTCCCTTTCCCCGCCAGATTCAACCCGAAATTAATGATCGCATCAACGGATTTCCCCTGAAGGATTTGTTTGAGATCAAGATCCATTTGCACAGGAATGATAGCGGTACCGTTATTCCCGGGGATCGACACCGGTTGATCCACACTGCCGCTTGTCATCTGAATATCATCGATAAAAAGAATCCACTCCATCTTGTTCATTCCTGCCATTGAACTATTGGGATTCCGGGCTTCAATAGTAAGAGTGAGATTCAGCGGAAAGGTGTTACTGCTTAAACTTCTGATCAGTTGTTGGGCATCCATAATAGTCAGGTCTGATATGCTTTTAATATCCTGGACGCTGATACCTGCCAGATTCAAATTGGTCACTGACTCAATCCGGAACTCACATTTCGCTAATGCTGCCATTTGCTTTCCTTGACGGACAACGCCACAAGATGCGGTTACGAATAAAATTAGGAAGAATAATAATATTTGTTTTATACTCTTGTTGAAAAGATTCACACTATCTGTTTTTCGGCATTAAAAATAATATAAATGTGGTTATTCGTAGTTATTCATTGTTTATACTTACCAGTCACTATTCACCAATCACCAGTCACCAATCACCACGCTAGTGATTAATGGAATAACATTCCACCAGGTATCATTTCCTTTTTCATCAGAGGACTTCGAATGGAAATTTTCAGGTCAAAGTCGCCGGTTTTATTAAAATAGCTTACCCTGAAAGGGTGATATCCTTCAGCTAACGGAACAGTTCCTTCTTTCTCCAACAAGCTATGAAGACCGTCATTATCCACGATTAGGTTTCCATCGATGTAAAGACGGCTGCCATCATCAGAATCCGTGTAAAAAGAATATACATCTTCGTAAGGGATCAATAGGTAACCGGTATAGTCAAATGCAAAGTATTCATCTTGTCGGCGCGGGTCAAAGCAAATCATCACTAATGTGCCGTCTTTAATTGGCACAAGTGTTTTAAAGTCAGGTAAACTATCCCAGGTTCCTTCAAAATAAGAGTACCCGATTCCCGGAAGCACTACTTCAGGTATTGAAGAACTCCAGGAGGTTTCTTTTCTGAATTCCTTTATGCTGGTCCCGCTTACTGGCTTGGTATTCCTGAAACAACGTGCAGTTATGGTAACAGATTTTGTAATTGTGAAAGGATTTTTATATAGCAGCGAGTTCACGGTTGGAGAGCTTCCATCCATGGTATAGTAGATAGCTGCACTGTCGCGGTCTGAGATGAGCTGTACCGGTAAAGAATGAACAAAGATCCCGAAACCGGCATTGATCAAAGGAGGTTCAATAATATCAGGTTTCCCTTTCAGGTCAAGAACAATAATAGTGCAAATCGTGTCAGGTGCGATATATGGAACCCTGATCATCAGCGCATCCTCATAGCGACTGACCGGTAGTTTGGTCTTTTGGGGATCTGCCAATAACCATGCCTGAATAGGCGCATTCAAACATCCTGGTATTTGTAAAAGACCATTGGAAGGCCAATTAAAGACGTGAAGGTATAAACGTGTCCGGCCGGGTACCCCTTTTTGTGTGCATCGTCCCCAATCAAGCGATTTGAACGGACCAGGCTGCGTTTCATAGATGGCTTCTCCATTTACATTCATCCATTTCCCGATGTCATGAAGCCGGTCAATGCTCTCCTGAGGAAACAAACCTTCTGCGGTAGGACCGACATTCAACAGATAATTGCCGCCTTTAGAAGCAATGTCCGATAACATCCGGATGATCTCCTTGGTTGATTTGAAATTGTGATCATTCTTGTTGTAGCCCCAATGATCGTTCATTGTCATGCAGGTTTCCCAGTTGATGCCGGGTAAACCTGTGGCAGGAATTTCCTGTTCCGGGGTGCCGAAATCGCCATTCAACAGGCGCTGTTTTCCTTCGCCTTCCAAATCCAGTTTTCCTGCATGCACCCGGTTATTGATGATGATGTCAGGTTGAATGCTGCGGCAATAGTCATAGATCTCTTTTCCAAATCTTTCATCCCAGGTATTCTCCCAATTCCCGTCAAACCAAAGTACCCCTATATCACCGTAGTTTGTAAGAAGCTCTTTCAATTCGGCTTTCATGTATGACAAGTACTGGGAAAAATCAGCATTATTTACCGGCCTGTCTTTTTCCCAACCAAGCCTGGGAAGCCAATCCGGGTGATGCCAGTCCATGATGGAATAATAAAAACAGAGTTTCAGGCCTTCTTTACGGCAGGCATCGGCAAGGTCCTTCATCGGATCCCAGTGAAAGGGGGTGGACATGATGTTGAAGTCTGTTTGCTTTGTATTGAACATGCAAAAACCGTCATGGTGCTTTGAGGTGATGACAATGTATTTCATACCTGCTTCCTTTGCCATTTTCACCCATTCTGAAGCATTGAATTTCACCGGGTTGAATTGCTCCGCGAACCTGGAATAGGTGTCGAGAGGAATCTGGGCAGAAGTACGGATCCATTCACCATAATTTGTTTTTCCTTCCCATTCACCGGCAGGAACCGCATAAAGCCCCCAATGGATGAACATGCCGAAGCGTGCATCACACCACCATTGCATTCGGGAATCATAACCTGCCTTTGTTTCCGGTTGGGCAGGGGACATGAAGGAAGCGGATAGCAACCAGACCATAATGATCCCGGGAATAAATGTTCTCATAAGATTTTTTTGATATATCAGACCGGTTATCTTACCAGTGTTACAGTTCCTTTATTACTGACCTTCTGCTTTTTATTATCTTCATAATAGATCACCCAGACATATACTCCCGGCGGGCATTTCCCTCCTTTATAAGTTCCGTCCCATGTATCCAGGATATTGGTTGTATAAAAAATAAGCTGGCCCCATCGGTTATATATCTGGAAGTTGAATTTCGTTATGTTTTCCGGTTCCACCCCAAGTATCCTGAAATTGTCGTTGAGCCCGTCACCATTGGGAGTAAATGCATCAGGGATGGCAGGGTGGACAACTACCGTTACACTATCGTGAAAAACTTCTCCGTCACACAGGTTCACATAGGCAGTATAGGTAGTTGTCTGTTTTGGTGTGACGGTGATGGTTTGCGAGTTAGCGATGAAATCATGGCCCTGGTACCAGGTGTACACTATCTTATTTCCTGGGACCATGGACTGGGGATTGAAAGGAATTGATGTGATCTTAAAGGTATCGACACTTACAGGTGTATAGAGCCATGATTCCCGTTCAGCAGTCCAAATGGTTGCATTCCTGCCGGGAACGGTAAACCCTATAAATCCACTTAGTCCTTGTACTCCAAGAATGGCAGCATCAAATGTTGAATCAAGACAAACGGGTTTATGGAATATATGATTCTCAATCGTATTTGATCCTTCATTCAGGATGATCTGAAAAGTGGCAGTCGAATCCTCTTGCTCACATCGGAATAAAGGTACCTGGCACCACATTACAACAAGCTTGCGGGCTGGTAACTGGCCAAGAGTCAGGTAAAAAATATACGGACGTGGTCCGTAATTAGGGTCAAAATCAAAATAAGGACCGAAGATAGCGTTCTTCGGATCAAAAGGATTTGAACTGGGAACAATAAATGTCGCACGTCTTCCGGCTGCACTGGGATTCGGACTAAAGCTGACAAAACCGTTCGAACCGATGTAAAACTTATTATAGGTATTGCCAAAGAAAGTAAAATTAAATCCGACCGGATATGGGCCGAAGATAAAATCATCATCAAGGAGAGTGTCAACAGGAATGCCTATTTCTCCATATGTAACTGTCAAATTGACGGGAACGCCGGGGTTTATAGTATCATTGGGACCTGCATCCAGCTGGGCATAGGAGAATAAAGGCTGAAAGAGGATAAAAACCAGGAAAACAGAAATAATTCCAATGATACTTTTCATAAATGATGTTAATACCATTTTCCCTGCAAAGTTGGTGAAATTGTTTGAAATAAGTTTTACTTTTGCTTCGGAAATCTCGTTATGTTTTATAGTAACGGGATTAATTTCCATAAATTTTTTCCTCTATGAAGAAAGATACCGAACTTTTCAGGATCATCAAAAAAGAATTAGACCGGCAAACACACGGAATTGAATTAATCGCTTCGGAAAATTTTGTCAGTGACCAGGTCCTTAAAGCAATGGGATCTTGCCTGACCAACAAATATGCAGAAGGTTACCCCGGAAGAAGGTACTATGGCGGGTGCCAGTTTGTGGATGAATCGGAGCAGCTTGCCATCGACCGCGCTAAAATCCTGTTTAATGCCACCTGGGCCAATGTTCAACCGCATTCAGGTGCACAGGCGAACATGGCTGTTCTGATGACCGTTCTTAAACCGGGCGATACATTTATGGGACTTGATCTGGCGCACGGAGGACATCTTTCCCATGGTTCTCCTGTGAATTCGTCAGGAATCCTTTACCGGCCTGTAGGTTACCAGGTCGATGAAGCGACCGGGATCCTCAATTATGATAAAATGGAAGAAATTGCGTTAAGGGAAAGACCGAAACTCATAATCGCCGGCGCTTCAGCTTATTCAAGAGATTGGGATTACAAACGGATGCGGGAGATTGCCGATAAGGTAAATGCCATCCTGATGGCCGATATTGCTCATCCTGCCGGATTGATCGCAAGAGGACTTCTGAACGATCCCATCCCATACTGCCATGTAGTTACGACGACCACTCATAAAACGTTACGCGGGCCACGTGGAGGAATGATCCTGATGGGGACGGATTTTGAAAACCCCTGGGGGTTGAAAACACCGAAAGGGGAAATAAAGATGTTTTCAGCGCTTCTGGATTCTGCCGTATTCCCCGGCATACAGGGTGGACCCCTGGAACATGTAATTGCTGCTAAAGCAGTTTCCTTCTTCGAAGATCTTACCGATGAATACATGGATTATATCATCCAAGTGAAGAAAAATGCAGCAATAATGGCACAAGCTTTTGTTGACAAAGGCTATCATGTCATCTCAGGCGGTACGGATAATCACCTTATGCTCATTGACCTGAGAAAAAAATTCCCCAATATCACCGGGAAACAGGTCGAAAACACTTTGGTAAAAGCAGATATCACTGTGAATAAAAACATGGTGCCTTTTGACAGCCGGTCACCTTTCCAGACATCCGGACTACGGGTCGGAACATCGGCTATCACCACCCGTGGAATGAAAAAAAGGCATATGCCTCTGATCGTTGATCTGATCGATGAAGTAATAGGAGACCTCGAGAATGAAGATAAAATCACGAAAATAAAGAAGAAGGTGAATGAAATGATGAAAGAGTTTCCTTTATTTGCATACTAAATGAGTAAGGGCATCTTATGAGATGCCCCGACAATCAAATAATGAAAGATTATGAAAATTCTCTACCTCGTACGGCACGCTAAATCTTCCTGGGAAGAACCGGGAATTAAAGATATTGACCGCCCCTTGATAGAGAAAGGGATCGAAAAAACCCAACGGATCATCGAATATTTTCAAAAGAATAAAATTTCGGTCGATCTTATGATCTCAAGCCCTGCTGTCAGAGCTTTTGAGACTGCCAAGCTGATTGCCAGAGGTATCGATTACCCTGTTAAAAATATAAAACAGGACAATAAGATCTATAATGGATATTATGACAGGATCCTTGATATCATCTACAGTACGCCAAATGAAGTCAATTCGCTGATGATCTTTGGCCACAACCCGACCATCACTCATCTTGCCAATTTGTTCCTTTATCCCGGTATAGATATGCTTCCTACTTCCGGTGCAGCCTGTATTTCTTTTGATACCGATAAATGGGAAAATATTCCCGGAACTGAACCCAAAAAAGAATTTATCATATTCCCGAAAATGTTGAAATAACCGATGGGAAGGCCGGACAAATTAAAAGTACTTAACAGGGAAGTCAGTTGGCTTTATTTTAATGGCAGAGTTCTTCAGGAAGCTGCTGACAAACGGAATCCGCTGATCGAAAGACTGAAGTTCCTGGGTATCTTTTCCAATAACAGGGATGAATTTTTCAGGGTAAGGGTTGCCACCGTTACCCGTATGCTGAAGGTTGGCAATATTCCGTATGACAGTTCCATCAACCCAAAGAAAGTCCTGAAAGATATCGATGAGATCGTCCAGTCACAGGAAAAAGATTTCCAACAGATCTATAACAATATCGTTAAAGAACTGGCAGATCAAAATATCTTTATTATAAATGAAAAAAAACTTTCAGACGACCAGGGGTTGTTCGTCCGTAAATATTTCCAGGAAAAAGTGCGGGTTTACCTGTTTCCCATCATGATCAGCAGCCTCCGGGATATTTCTTCCTTAAGGGATCGATCCATTTACCTTGCGGTTACATTAGGTTTCAGGGATAATCCCACTAAAAAAGATTACGCGCTGATGGAAATGCCGACAAAAAACCTTTCGCGTTTTTTAATTTTACCACAGGTTGGTGAGAAGAAGTTCATCATCCTGTTGGACGATGTCATCCGTTATTGTCTGTCAGAAGTATTCTCGGTTTTCGGATGGAACACATTTGAGGCCTACACCATCAAGATCACAAAAGATGCTGAGATTGACGTTGATTCGGATGTTTCCAAAAGCTTCCTTGAAAGTATGACGGAAAGCCTGAAGCAAAGAAAGAAAGGTCTGCCTGTAAGATTCGTATATGATGACTCAATCCCGGACGAGCTTCTCAGGATGATCCGGAAGAAACTAAATCTGAGCAAGGATGATCCGGTCAGGGGAGGCGGAAGGTATCATAATTTCAAGGATTTCATGAATTTCCCAAACATCGGATCAGGAAAGCTCGAATTCGAATCCCTTCCTCCACTGCGGCACAAGGATCTTCCACCCAATAAAAGCATTATTTCTGCAATCAAACGGAAAGATATCATGCTGCATTACCCGTACCAGTCTTTCCAGTATATTATTGATCTGTTGCGTGAAGTTTCCATCGATCCACATGTACATTCAATTAAGGCCACTATTTACCGTGCAGCAAAGGATTCGAGTGTCATCAATGCTTTGATAAATGCTGCACGAAATGGTAAATATGTAACAGTTTTCATGGAACTCCAGGCGAGGTTTGATGAAGAAGCCAATATCCTGTGGACGGAACGTTTACAGGAGGAAGGTGTTAAAGTCATTCATGGTATTCCGGGTTTTAAGGTTCACAGCAAATTGATCCTGATCAGGCGCAAAGAGAACAATAAAAATGTTTTTTATGCTCATATAGGAACCGGAAATTTTAATGAGGATACAGCCAGGGTGTACGCTGATGACGGACTGCTTACCGCAGATGAAAAGATAACATCGGATGTGATCAATGCATTTCACCAGATGGAGCTTAACTACAGGGCCTTTAAATACAAGTCGTTGATCGTCGCTCCATTCTTCATGAGGAATTTTTTCGTTAAAATGATCAATTATGAAATAAACCAGGCAAAAACAGGTAAAGAAGCGTGGGTGATCATTAAGCTTAACAACCTCGTTGATGAAACCATTATTAATAAATTATACAAAGCAAGTCAGGCCGGCGTAAAGATAAAACTCATTATACGCGGGATATGTGTTTTGATCCCCGGAATTCCTGGGATCAGCAGTAATATTGAAGCAATCAGCATTGTGGACAGGTTCCTTGAACATTCAAGAGTCCTTAGTTTTTGTCACGGAGGAGATAACCAATATTATATCACGTCGGCAGATTGGATGATACGGAATTTTGACAACCGGATTGAAGTTGCATGCCCTGTGCTCGATAAAGATATTCAACTGGAGCTTAGAAGAATGCTCGATATTCAACTTTCTGATAATATGACAGCACGGGTCATTGGTCCCGGGGAAGCGAACCAATACAAACAAAACGGGGAACCTCCCGTGAGATCACAGCTGTTGATTTATGAATTATTGAAGCAAAAACTTAACAATTCTCAATTTCAATAACATGTTCCGGAAAGTTTTAAAAGTCATATTCAATAAATATACCATCACTTTTGTGGCTTTTATTGTCTGGATGGTGTTCTTTGATAGCGATAATATCCTTACACGCAGACATTATCACAGTAAATTAAACGAGTTGAAACAGGAAAGGCATTTCTACCTGGATGAGATCCGGAAAGATTCAACATTGACCCGGCAGCTTCTTACCGACAGCCTGGCCCTGGAAAAATACGCGAGGGAAAAATACCTCATGAAAAGGGACAAGGAAGATGTTTATATTGTGGCCGACACTACTGCGGGTCGACGTCAATGACCAGCCTGAAAGCACCAAAATCCCTGACCTGCGAGAACTGCATTAATTCCGTCATCAATTTTTCTTTCATCAGATGAAGGGCCGCTTCTTTTTCGATCTTTACAAGGATCTGTTTTAAATAATAATTCCGGATCCTGCCAACAAGCGGATATTCCGGTCCGAGAATGCGTTTACCAAAGGTTTTCTTCAGTCTTATAGCAAGCAGATCGGCAGCTTTATTCAATGCTTTCGCGTCGCGGTGTTTAATGATTATCCGGATGAGACGGGTAAAGGGCGGATAATTGAACTTTCTTCGCTCCACCAGCTGCCGCTGATACATACGGAGATAGTCATGACGGATGACGTCGGTAATGACCGGATGACCCGGTTGATAGGACTGGATGATCACTTTCCCTTTCTTCAACTTTCTTCCGGATCTTCCGCTTACCTGTGCCATCAGTTGAAAACTCCGCTCTGATGCCCTGAAATCCGGAAACGAAAGCATATTGTCCGCATTCAAAATTCCCACGGTACTTACGTTTTCAAAATCAAGACCTTTTGTGACCATTTGAGTGCCGACAAGAATATCGATCTTCCTTTGCTCAAAATCATTGATGATCTTCTGGTGTGAATAGCGGCTCCGTGTTGTGTCGAGGTCCATTCTGACAACCCTGGCTTCCGGAAATAAAAGAGTGAGCTCTTCTTCCACCTGTTCCGTACCGAAACCCTTCATTTTTATATTCGTGCCTTTGCATTCAGGACAGGAATCCGGTACCGGGGCTGTAAACCCGCAATAATGACAGCGTAACTCGTTGTTTTGTTTATGATAAACGAGGGTTACGTCGCAATTCCTGCAAACCGGCATCCAGTTACAGGTTTCACATTCAAGACGTAAAGAAAAGCCACGGCGGTTCTGAAACAGGATGGCTTGTTCGTGGTTTTTTTTCGCATCCTCAAGCTGAGCGACCAAAAGGGAAGAGAAATGGGTTTTCGTTCTTTTCATCCGGATCTCTCTTTTCAGATCGACCACTTCAATTTCAGGCAATTCCATATTACCATATCGCTCAGGGATATTAACCAAACCATATTTGGTTTTAACGGCATTATAATAACTTTCAATAGAAGGGGTTGCAGACCCAAGGATGGTCCTGGCCCCATGCAGATGAGCCAGGTAGATCGCAGAATCCCGGCCGTTGTAACGCGGGGTGGGTTCATATTGCTTGAAGGAGGAATCATGCTCCTCGTCAACAATCACCAACCCGAGGTTTGTAAATGGCAGGAACACCGCCGACCGGGCGCCAAGGACAATATCATAACGGTTGTTGTTAACTTGTCCTGTAAAGCTCGCAGCCATGACCTTATTCCATATTTCTACCCTTTCATTTTCATTGAAGCGGGAATGATAAACCCCTACCCTGTCCCCGAAATATCTGCGAAGCCTGGTGATGATCTGGGTCGTCAGGGCAATTTCCGGAAGAAGATACAAGACCTGTTTCCCTTGTAAAATCGTTTCCTGGATCAATTTAATGTAGATCTCCGTTTTCCCACTCGAGGTGACGCCATGCAACAATACCACATCTTTTTGTCTGAACGACTCCCCGATCTTTACATATGCTTCCTGCTGGACGGGTGACAACTTGATCTGATCGGGGCTTTCCATGGCTGATTCCTGTTCAAACCTGCTGATGATCCTTTCCGATGCTTCAAAAACTTCTTTTTTTATAAGTCCGTCAAGCGCCGCAGACGATACCCGGGCAGCTTTGAGAAGGGCTGTTCGTGAAACTTCCAGGGGATTCGCTGAGCCATAATGTGAAAGATGAATGTATGCCATCAACAGATCAAGCTGCTTACGGGCTTTTGTTTCAAGGCGATCGAATAGTTCTTTCAGCTTCGCATCATTTTCGTTATACTGGCTGCTTAACCGGACAAAAACTTCTTTCTTTGGCTTGTACTTTTCCGGAAGTTCTTCTTTCATCAGGATGATCCCTTTTTCGATCAGGGTATTGACAACGGGGATGATTTTCTGCTGACCGATGATCTTTGAAACTTCCGATATTTTTATCGATTTACGATGATGAAGGGATTCCACCAGCAGGTATTCTCTTTCGTTCAATGAGGAGGATTCATAGCTTGCAACGGGATTAAGGATCACTTCGGACTCGCTGGCCAGCTTAAAAGCGGAAGGAAGAGCTGCATTCATGACTTCACCGGGATAACAAAGATAATAGGATGAGATCCAATCCCAGAATTTGAATTGAAGCGGGTTTATGACCGGTCCGTCATCGAGTACGGATAAGATGCTTTTAGGAAGAACATTCCCGGGAGGTTGTTGATGAACTGTCCTCACGACGGCGGTATAGATCTTCTTTTTCCCAAACTGGACGACGACGCGGACTCCCGGACTGACCTTTGTGACTAAATCATCCGGGATCTCGTAGGTGAACTTTCCTGCGATTGGCAGGGGAATGAGGACATCTGCATAATAAATGAGTTGAGCCAATTTTAGTGGGTGTTTATTGATGGTTATTCATAGTTATTCGTTGTTAGTTATTCGTTGTTAGTTATTCATTGTTAGTTAAGTTGGAAGATTTCAGGCAAAATGGTCGTCTCGATTTGGAGTATAAAAATAGTCTGATTTTCGGTAACTTTAAAAGAATTGAACCACATTAGGCACAATAGGACACATTAGTTTTACAAACTTTGTTTTGTCTGATGAAGAGTTTCAAAATTGGAGGACGCAATTTGCGACCTCTAAATCGGTTGCGATCGGTTTGTGTCAAAAGATAAAATAACCGCCAAGTCGCTAAGGACGCTAAATAAATAATCTAATCTTTAGCCTCTTCGCGTCTTCGCAGTAAAAGAAAAGATTGAATTGTAGTCATCAGCCTGCAAATTGAGAATTACTGCATTACTGCATTACTACATTAATAAAAACTAAAATTTTCCTGTTTAAATTATTTTTCATTACATTTGATGGACTGTAATACTTTCGGGTGATGAACCACAAGTTTACCCGGTTTTTACTTTTTGCCTTTCTGATTTTCCCTCTCTTTGGTTTTTCACAGGGAGAATTCAACAACTGGTACTTCGGTTCATTCGCAGGGATGACTTTTAATTCGGGTTCCCCAGTGGTGTTTCTGACAAGTGCCATGAATGCTGTTGCATCGGGCTCCTCTAACATTTCCGATTCGCTTGGCAATATTTTGTTTTATTCAGAAGGTCAAGCCGTCTATAACAAAAACAATATGATGATGCCGGATGGCATGGTTGGTGGTAATGGGTGCGGTTATGGTTATGTCAAAAATAATATTGCATTTCAACAGTTGGATGAACCATCAAAATATTATCTTTTCTCTGCCGGTTGTGGTGCACTTGATAATTTATCGGGATTACGTTATTCTGTTATTGATATGACCCTTGATGGAGGATTGGGGGACATTCCTGTCGGGTTTAGTGGCGTGGATGTTCCCGGAGCATTAAGGGGATATAATGCCGTCACCGCAACCAGGCACCACAATAACCATGATGTATGGGTTTGTGCACGCTTGCGTGATACACAGAATAATTATTTTTTATCATACCTGGTAAACGCTTCAGGAATTAATTTCACACCTGTGTCCAGTAGCAGCCGGGTACAATTGTACACACCTCCCCAGGCTTCTCCAGTAATTCAGAGCCTCATAATATCCAGGGACGGGACAAAACTTGCAGCAGTTTATGACTCGGTCCTTGAGTACTGCAATTTCAACTCAACCAATGGCCAGATCACACCTTTGTTTCTTGTACCCCTTCCCATGTGTGGTAATCATCCTGTCATCCCTAAAAATGCAGAATTTTCCGTCAACTCCGGATATCTTTATGTTTCAGGAACGGGAATAAGCTCCTGCACGTCCCCATGGGGATTTGTGTATCAATTTGACGCGACAATAACAGATTCTGCTCAATTTAAAAATAGTGCAATACTCATTACTAATGAAGTTCATACTCCTGGACTGCAATTAGCTCCTGACGGAAAGATATATTGTTCAACGATAGAATTAGATTCCCTGAGTGTTATAAATAATCCGTCTTCACCGGGTGCCGCATGCAACTACCAGCGAGATGCTTTGAGCTTACTGGGAAGATCAAGCGGTCGTGCATTGCCGGACTATGTGGAGCGGTATTATGCAATTATTCACGATACGGGCCAATGCCCGGGACAAAATACCCATTTTACCCCGGCTATCTGGCCTCCGGCCGACAGTGTTCACTGGGATTTCGGGGACCCGGTTTCAGGCGCTTTTAATTTTTCAAACCTCACAAATCCTACCCACAATTATTCCAATACAGGAACCTATACGGTAGAATTGTTTGTCAGGCATATTGACAACAGGACTGATACCTGCTGGAAAACGATTACTATTTTACCAAGGCAGCAGGTTGCTCTTGGTGCAGATCGAATAATATGCTTAGGAGATTCCACCACATTTGATGCCGGCGTCTGCTCGGGATGCACTTACTTGTGGAAAGACCTCGGGTCAGGTTTAATAGTTGGGACATCTCAAACATTCAAAACAGGCCAGTCAGGAACCTATGCGGTATGGGTAACAAATTCCCATGGTTGTATTGGAAGTGATACCGTTCAACTCACAGCCACACCTGCCCCAACTATTGCCAATAACCCTCTTTCAAAAGCCATTTGCTCGGGTCAATCCACTAACATATTTTTGATATCCAATATTTCCGGAGCAACATTTCATTGGACTGCCACATTAACCAGTGGTAATATTACTGGGTTTAATGCAGACTCAGGGCTCGTCATCAACCAGGTATTGGTCAATACTCTTCCAACTCCGGGAATTGTGACTTATCATATTACTCCAAAACTTGGCGATTGTTCGGGAGTCCCCGTGAATTTTGAGGTAACAGTGAACGCCGGCGATTCGGTGAAAGTCAGCATTTCTGCTTCAGCAAACAACGTATGTGCAGGAACACCGGTTACTTTTACTGCATCCCCGACCAATGGAGGCACATCGCCATCTTACCAATGGAAAGTAAACGGGATCAATGTTGGAACAAATAGTCCAACTTATGGTTATACTCCTTTGAATGGTGATATGGTAATCTGTGTTCTAAGCTCAAATCAATCCTGTACATCCAATAATCCGGCTTCGAGTAATCAGTTATTCATGGTTATTAATAGTTATTCGGTTGTAGATGTGTCGATAACTGCTTCTGCTAATCCTTCATGTTCCGGAACTCCGGTCACGTTCACTGCAACCCCAGTCAATGGTGGTTCTTCACCTTCCTATCAATGGAAAGTCAACGAGATCAATGCAGGCCCAAATAACCCGGTTTATTCTTATTCTCCAAATAACGGGGATGTTGTAAGTTGCATTCTCAGCTCAAGTGAAACGTGTACAACAAACAATCCCGCTTCGAGCAATCAGTTATTCATGGTTATTCATAGTAATTCGGTTGTGGATTTATCGATAATAGCCTCTGTTAATCCCGTATGTTCAGGGATTCCGGTGACATACACAGCCATTCCGGTCAACGGAGGCAGTTCACCTGTTTATCAATGGAAGGTCAATGGTGTCAATACCGGGACAAATAATCCAACGTACACCTACAATCCGGTATCCGGCGACCTGGTATCCTGCATCCTGACTTCCAATGCAACCTGCACATCGAACAATCCGGCAACCAGCAATACGATCACCATGAATGTAGCTGCAGCTCCAATCGTGACCTTTGTCCTTTGCAATGATTCAATCACAACAACCAATGCACAACCTTTCAAATTAAAAGGCGGAATACCCCTTGGCGGAACATACTCTGGCCCGGGTGTTTCAAACGGTATCTTTTACCCCGCTGTCGCAGGTGTCGGAACTCACCAGATAAATTATTCTTACACAAATGCCGCGCTATGTACAGTCACCGATCACCGATCACTGATCACCATTAACCTGGCTCCCTTCACATGCAGCAATCCAATTACTGACGTTAGAGACGGCAAAACATATCCAACTATACTTATTGGTACACAGTGTTGGATGGCGGCGAACCTTAGTTATGGAATTCTGATCCCAGGAAATACATCCCAACGGGATAATTGCATTCCGGAAAAATACTGCTACAATGACTTGACTGCGAACTGCGGACTGCTGACTGCCGACTATCAATGGGATGAACTTATGAATTACGACGAAACCGTCTCGAACCAGGGGCTTTGCCCGCCTGGATGGCACGTTCCTACAGAAACTGACTGGAACACATTGTTTGCAAATTACATTAACAATGGTTTTGCAGCCAGTCCGCTGAAATATTCAGGATTTTCTGGGTTCAATGCTCTTCTTACCGGCGTCCAGCACCTTAACAAAACGTGGGATTATCAGGGGTTTGCAACGTTCTTCTGGTCATCAACTGCACATGGGACAACGAAGGCATGGGCTCATGGGATGAACGATACGGATCCGAGTGTATCGGTTTATCCGTCATTTAGGTCAAACGCCTTCTCTGTGCGTTGTTTGAAAGATTAAAACTACGCACGCGTTCGGAAACGCGCGCGAGCAAAGGGTCATCAGCCTGCAAATTGAGAATTACTGCATTACTGCATTCCTGCATTTTGAATTTCTGCATTTCATCGAATCTAGTATCGAGTATCCAGTATCGAGCATCTGCATTTTTAATAAAGACTGAACCTGACAAGCCGGCACTCAAGTGGGCCATTGAACAGAGTTATTTTTTTGGAAGGATGTAAACCTATAAATTTTAAAGCACTCAGATCTGATGAAATGACCCATGCATCGTAGCCGGTGTACTTTTTCTTCAGAACATCGCCGATACTTTTATAAAAAGTGATGATATCATCCAGGCGCATCCTCTCGTCATACGGAGGATTCATCAGGACAATGCCTTTTTCTTCAAAAGGAACCGACTTGTCGAAGGAACAAACTTCCAGTTTGATCACATCCTGGAGACCGGTAAACCGGATATTCTCTCCGGCAACTTTGATAACTCTTGGCGCCACATCAGAACCTTTTATTAACATTGCCTGATGGGAGATCTTTTCATTTTCGAATTCTCTGATAGAATTCCATAACTCTGCGTCGAAGTTTTTCCAGGATTCGAAACCAAACTCTTTTCTGAAATATCCCGGTGGGATGTTATGTGCGAGCATTGCCGCTTCTATCAGTAATGTCCCGGAACCACACATGGGATCGATGAAGGGGGATCTTTTGTCCCAACCTGTCAGGATCACCATTCCGGCTGCAAGGACTTCGTTGAGCGGAGCCTGACCGGTACTTTGACGGTAACCCCGTTTATGAAGGGATTGACCGGAGCTGTCAAGTGAAACGGTGCATGTTTCTTTATTGATATGAATATGGATCCGGAGGTCTGGATGATCAAGATTAATGGATGGCCTTGCTCCCCACAAATTACGTAAACGGTCAATGACAGCATCTTTTGTTTTAAGGGCAACATACTGCGAGTTGGTAAAAACGGAGTCATGGATTACCGCATCCACCGCCATTGTCTTACTGATATCGATCAAATCTTCCCATGAAATTTCTTTCACACGATCATAAAGATCCTCCTGTTTCTTCAGGTCGAATGTATGGATGGGTTTCAATATCCTGAGAGCGGTCCGGCAGCAATAATTAGCCCGATAGATCAGCGCTTCATTACCTTCGAAACTGACCGCACGGTTCAGGAGCTGCAAATTCTCCGCCCCCAACGCTTCCAACTCCTTAAACAGCGGTTCTTCCAAACCTGAAATCGTCTTTGCAACCAAAGGAAAAGTATCTTTTGATTCTTCCATTTTCAACTTAAAAAATAAGCGGAACAAAGATAGACCATTATATTTTACATGAATATTACGATTAATTTCTTCCAAATTTTCTTTTACCAAAATAACTCTCCTTTAAAAAATAACCACAATGCGTTATACAAAGCACACAATGATTTTCTTTGTGACCATTGTGTTTACATTGTGGTTAAATAAGTAATTCGAGTATAAAAAATGATTATTACCTTTGGTTTTGAATAAACGCAAACTTCCTCCGTTTATCTAAATAACCTCTTGAATTTGCATGAATAAACTGGCCCGGTGTTGTATTCTGTTGTTTTCGATATGTTTTTTCCTTCCGGCAGATGGGCAAAACAATTCTTCTGTTTCAGGTAAAGTGATTGATTTCATTACCAAACAACCACTCGCTTTTGTCAATATCATCATCAATGATAATAACCGTGCCGGAGGAACAACTGACATTGACGGAAAATTCCATCTTCAATATCCCCAGAAAATCAAATCCCTGTCCCTGTCTTATGTCGGGTATGAACCATTGACCTTCCCCGTCGGTTCAAAATACCAGAACCTCATTATCGCCATGACACAAACGGAAGTTGAACTGAAAGAAATCGAGATCCTTCCAGGGATCAACCCTGCACACAGGATCATCCAGCATGCAATTGATAACCGCGATACCAATGACCCTGAAAAACTGAGATCCTTTTCTTATACTTCCTATGACAAAACTATCTTCACTATTGATGCTGATACAAGCGTTAACAGGGATTTCAAGAGTGATACGACGGTTAAGATGAAAGGAGATGCCGCTATTGAAATAAGCTTCAGTACCGGCACTCCAAAGATAGATTCGTTAAGGCAGGATTCACTGAAAACAGATTCGGCTGATCTCTTTATTTCAAAACTGATCAGGCAGCAGTATCTCTTTTTAATGGAAAATGTGACAAAGAGAAAATTTCTTTATCCGGATAAAAATTATAACCAGGTCATTGCATCAAAGATGTCGGGGTTCAAAGATCCCATTTTTATTTTCCTGACCACCCAGATCCAGTCATTCTCGTTTTATAAACCCTTCATCACGATCTTCCAGAAAACTTATGTCAATCCGATCAGCAGGGGAAGTCTCAGTAAATATTTCTTTAAACTTGAAGATACGACCTTTTCAGGAAAAGATACGGTTTACATTATAAAATTCAGGCCCAGGAAAGGAACTAATTTTGACGGATTGAAAGGGGTTATATCCATAAATACCAATAAATGGGGGATTCAGAATGTAATTGCAGAGCCTTACGAGAATATAGGTGGATTCAACATCCGGATCCAGCAATTGTATGAGCTCATGGAAGGTGAGTTTTGGTTCCCCATGCAATTGAATACGGATGTGGCATTTAATAACATGCGGGTTGGAAAATACCGGGCTATCGGCAGCGGAAGAAGCTATATCAGGGACATCGTTTTAAACCCCGAACTGGTCAGACGGGAATTTAACCACCTTGACATCGAGGTGGATAAAGATGCGACCTCAAGAAAAGACGAATTCTGGGATCAGTACAGGGTAGACAGCCTGACATCGAAGGATCGTAAAACCTATGAAGTGCTGGACAGTATCGGGAAAGCTAATCATTTCGATAAAATGGCCAAAACATTCCAAACCATTTTATCGGGAAGGATCCCCTGGAAGATCTTCGATTTTGATCTCGACAAGATTGTGAATTATACTACCTATGAAGGACTTGTTCTGGGAGCCGGTGTACATACCAATGATCGTCTTTTCAGATGGTTCAGGATCGGAGGTTATTACCAGTATGGATTTGCTGTTTCCACTTCACAATATGGAGGCGATATCAGTTTCCTGTTGAATCGCAGGAATGATGTTTCAATCAAGGCAAGCTATTTTAACGACCTTTTGGAATCAGGCGGGGTAGGCTTCTTTGATGGCGTTGAACCTGTTATCGCTGGAAACTGGCAGCCATTGCTGGTAAAAAAGATGGATTGGACCCAAAATACGAGCTTGTCATTTACTTTCCGGCTCAGGAAATACCTTCTCCTTAACCTTGGGGTTTCACACTCAGATAAAAAATCGACAACCTATGATCTGGCAACGACCGACAGCAACACGATGTTATATTATAACTCATTTCATTTCTGTGAAGTCACGGCCGGATTCAAATGGGAATATGATGAGAAATTCATTCAAACCGCCGATAATAAGATCTCACTCGGGACAAACTATCCGGTGTTGTGGTTCCAATATGCCAGAGGTATTAAAGGTGTCATGAATAGCCAGTTTGAATACAACCGGTTTGATTTAAGGATCAGGAAAAGCTTCATGTTAAAGTATTTCGGGAAGTTTTCTTTCCAGGTAAACGCCGGTTATGTTGACCAACCCATTCCTGCTTGTAACATCTATTATGGAATTGCAAGCTACCGCCTGATAACGATATATGCACCCTATAGTTTTGCCACAATGCGGATGAATGAATTCCTGGATAATAAATACGTAGCGATCTTTCTTTATCATGATTTCGGGAAGCTGCTGTATAAAGGGAAGAAATGGTTCCATCCTGAATTTGCAATTGCACAGAATATCGGATTCGGCTGGCTTGACAGACCTGAAAGATATTCCCAGATCCTTCTAAGACCGAAACCTATGGACCTTGGCTATTATGAATCCGGTCTTCTGATCAATAACCTGGTCAATCTGAAACTCTACACTGTGGGGATAGGCGTTTTTTACCGCTGGGGACCCTATTCATTAAACTACCCGGGAGACAATTTCGCAGGTAAAGTTTCGGTGATCTTTCCATTTGGAAACTAACCAACAGCGAAAATATAACCACAATGATCACAACGTTATACACTATGACCACAATGAAAGTTTTCTTTGTGACCTTTGCGCTTCCTTAGTGTTCATTGTGGTTAAAGTTAAATAAGCAACTACGTGCTCAAGTTTTCTATCAATATCTTTTTTCTTTCATTGCATCAAAATATGATCAACCTATTTTCTTCTTTATGAATATTGTTTATATTTGTAGTACCTATTTTATTCTGCTATTCATCCTGTCTTCATGAAAACCCTTTACCAGGAATACAGACTCTTCTTCATCATCCTTACAATACTGATCATTGGTTTTCTGTTATGGTATTTTTCAAATATTGTTGCCTATATCCTTGTCGCAGTCGTTGTTTCAATCCTGGGTCAGCCGATTATCAACCTGCTTGAAAAAATCAAATTTGGTAAATTCAGGCTCCCCCGTGCCCTGACAGCCCTCATTTCCCTTCTCGTTATTCTCTGTATTTTGACAGCCTTCTTTATTTTCTTTATCCCGCTTGCGGTAAAGGAAGCCACTTTGCTCTCCGGTATCGATACAAAAGCATTGCTTGACCATTATAAAGATAACCTCGGCTGGCTTCAGTCACAGTTGTCAAAATTCGGAGTGCTTCCTGAACATATGACGTTGACCGATTTCCTGAATGTCAAAATAAAATCATTGGTCAGCCTGGTTACATTTTCAAATCTACTGGGTAATTTTCTAACGGTTACCGGGGGATTTTTATTCAGTATTTTTTCCATTCTTTTCCTGTCCTTTTTCTTCCTCTATGATGAGAATTTATTTCTGAAAATTTTATTGGCCATTATGCCGGAGAAATATGACGAACAAACCCGGAATGTAACGTCTAAAAGCAGAACCCTTCTTTCAAGATATTTCATAGGTCTGTTTGCTGACGTGATCCTGATGATTATCTCATATATAATCGGATTGACCATTATTGGTGTTAAAGGCGCTGTTATAATTGGCATTTTTGGTGGTATTGTGAACATCATCCCTTACATAGGTCCTATTTTAGCTGCTCTGACGGGGGTCCTGCTGGGTGCGACAAGCGTTATCGCTGCAGGAGATTATGCAACCCTCGGACCCCTGATCCTGAAAATAGTAACTGTATTTGTTGCAGTAATTATACTGGATAATTTTCTTTACGGACCTTTTATTTATGGTAAAAGCGTACATGCACATCCGGTAGAGATCTTTATTGTAATCATTGCTGCCGGTAGTATAGCTGGCATCCTGGGGATGATCATTGCAGTTCCCGTTTATAGCTTGCTGCGAATACTTGCCAAGGAGTTTTTAAGCCAGTTCAGGCTGGTGCAGAAAATAACAGATAAAATTTGAACAGAACCTGGGAGAACCGGGTCAGTCAATGAATTAATGAAATAATGAAATAAATACTAATTAATAAATAGTATGTCAAAATCCAGTTCAAAAGTCCTTCTTGCCAGCCTGTTCGGATTGGCAGTCGGAGTAGGTATCGGGGTACTTTATGCCCCTGCTAAAGGCTCTAAAACACGCAAGAGGCTTAAAAAGAAGATCATGCATGCAGCCGACAATATGCAGGATGATATCTCCGATAAGCTCAGTGCCATGCAATCCGTATTTTCACAAGAGGAAGAAGAAAAACCTTTGGAAAATCCTTCTGAAAATGAATAAACAATTTAGGCACAAGGCACAAGATAATAGGCAATAGGCATTAGGCATTAGGCATTAGAGTTCAGTTGTTATGTTTTATACAATAATTAAAAATGTCTGTCACGATTGTCATGGTTGTCACGATTGTCACGAATAATAACCCAATTATTAATAAACAGAATTTATGGAACCACAAACAATATCAGAGAATTTCTCAGAATTAAGTGAGAATGTCAAAGATTATCTAAAACTCAGGTTGGATCTTTTCAAACTCACCGTAACAGAGAAGATGGCCTCCATCGGGTCATTCTTTCTGGTGTCGGTGATCTTTTTTATTCTTTTCCTTTTCGTATTGATGTTTTTTTCTCTTGCCTTTATCTTTTGGTTCCGCGATCATGCCGGAGCGGCATACGTTGGAGCTTTGATCATTGCCGGATTTTACATCATTATCGGAATGGTTATCTTTTTGCTCCGGAATAAACTCTTCATTAACCCTTTGGTCGAACGATTGTCTAAAATTTTAATGGAAGAAACCAGCGAACATGAAAAATAGATCCCCGCATACTATTGGAAATATCAGGTCCCTTGAAGACCTGAAACTGGAGAAAGCCAGGTTGGAGACGGACATCCTGAAAAAAGAAAATCAAATCCAATCTGACTACCGGCAGATTTTGAATCGGTTGACTTTCCGGAATGTCTATCGAAACATAAAAGAAGATATAGCCTTGACAACAAATATCACATCAAAGGTTATTTCAGCCGGAAAGAGATTATTTGGAAAGAAAAAGAAAAAGAAGAAAGACCTTAAGGGGAAAAACGATCCTTTACTTCCTGTGGAATCATCTATAACACATCCTGAATAAATTAAAGGTGAATCAAAGAAATGAACCACTTTTTATCAGGAGACTTTTTAACCTTATAAAAATCCTCACCAGTTATATGGTTTCAAGGATAACCCGGAAAGTTATTCATTGGGGTCGTCCTTTAAGCGTTTCTATTGAACCGACTAACCTGTGCAATCTTCATTGTCCTGAATGCCCGAGCGGAACCAAGACACTCAAAAGAGAAAGAGGCTTTATAGGAAGAGATACCTTTAAAAAGATCATTGATCAACTGTCACCGGAACTCTTTTACCTGACATTCTATTTCCAGGGTGAGCCTTACCTCCATCCCGGGTTTCATGAAATGGTCAGCTATGTAAAGTCAAAGAAAATTTATGTATCCACTTCCACAAACGGGCATTTCCTTACGGAAACCAATGCCATTTCGACTATTAAATCCGGGATCGACCGCCTGATCATATCTCTCGACGGAACCGACCAGGAATCTTATTCTTCTTACCGGGAAGGAGGTTCATATGAAAAAGTTTTACAGGGAATAAGCGAGATCGTAAAGCAGAAAAAGAGTCTGAAATCCGACAAGCCGCATATCGTGATCCAATTCCTGGTGCTAAAAACAAACCAGCATCAGATCAGGAAAATAAAACAGCTTGGGGTTGAACTTGGTGTAAATAAGGTAGAATTAAAAACGGCACAATTCTACGAATTCGAAAAGGGAAATCCGTTGATGACCGATATCGACCGCTATTCAAGGTATAAAAGCTGTATTTCAGGATCAGATAATACTCCCCTATTTAAAATTAAAAACCGGTTACCCAACCGCTGTTTCCGGATGTGGAGCTCAAGTGTGATCACATGGGATGGATGGGTGGTTCCATGCTGCTATGATAAAGATGCCGGATATAAAATGGGAAATC
This sequence comes from uncultured Bacteroidales bacterium, assembly GCA_903929315.1. Lineage (GTDB taxonomy): Bacteria > Bacteroidota > Bacteroidia > Bacteroidales > FEN-979 > CAIYUC01. Next base: position 1,833 of record CAIYUC010000034.1, on the reverse strand, counting down.
TCAACAACCAATCCTTTGATGAAATATGGACAGGCCAGAAATACGATGAATTCAGAAAAAAAATCCTACATTCGAGGAAGGAAATCGATATTTGCAAAAACTGTGCAGAAGGGATTGACTAAACCTGCTTTTATGGAGTACCATTGAATTAGGTTTATTTACGAGGTACGACTTACGATGTACAATTGAATTTTCAAATCTATGATTTACGATTTTTTTTCTTTCAGATTGTATCTTTGACATATTGAACACCGCTATGCCCCGAGCGTAGCCGAGGGGCACAATGTTGTGAATTGCTTTCATATAATATCTATAGCATTTGGAATGTAGTCTTACTTGCCTGAGTTATGCTTTGTAAAAAGTTAGCATGATGCAATGGAAACATTGTATCAAAAACATTTCAGTATTATTAGAGTTTTTTTTGTAACTTAGCTTTATGATAAAACAGAAAGAAATCGGACTTGATTTCGAAATTGACAAACTGACTAACTCTATTGAAAACGTCATTACTGGCGACAGTTTTGCAACTGAAATTTCTATTCTCCTATCCCGTGATTTAAAAACAGTCAGTAAAAAGAGAGGATGGCAATTCAATTGGCAGGATGAATTTAAAGAACCGGCATTGGAGCGGTTCATTTTGGAGGAAGAGTAATGATTATTGAAACTCAGGCAGCGATAAAATTAATCAATAAATATTTTTGATACCAAAATAATGGCAACAAAGAAGATTGAATCAGACGATGACTTTTTGGGTGGACAAGGCACATTAACAGCCGAAGAAGAAAAGGCTCTTAGTGACTTTTTCAGAAAACGAAAAATGGCAAGCCCCCCCATCTTAAAAGAACTCAACAAACCAAAAGAACAAAAGCTAAAGTTTAAGGTTTGTCCTATGATATCTGCACAGGACTGGAGATACCAGTAAAATTATATTGCATATTACTACGATATCATCGGAGTAATCAAATCATTTCCAGGAAATCGGTTAGAATTACCACAGCCCGCACTTGAGATTGAGAAGTAGTTCTATTGGGAATAGTATCATTCTTTATCTTGCTTATTTCTTTGTAAATCTTACTCCATGACTTCCCGAAAGCCCTGGATTTTTTTTTCTTACGGTTTAACTAGAGACGATAACTTTCCTTTTTCTTCTTTTATGGGTTAAAGATTCTGCTATATCTTGTTCATAAAACAATTTGTGTGTTTATCACTGTAATATCAAAGATAACCACAAGATTTTAATCGTTTTATTGTGATTACCTTCATTTTTCAGAAATAACCACAACTTAAAAGGATCAGATGAAGGCCTCAAACAATGAACTCAGGAGAGAGCAACGTATTAATGTTGAATTTCCCTATGACAAGGAAATTGTGGGCTTGATCAAACAGATTGCAGGAGCAAGATGGGACCCCACCCTGATAGTATGGTACCTTCCTAATAGAAAGCTACCGGCATTTAACTGATAGTATGTCATGGTGGGGTGACCAGGAAAAATATTTTTTACCTAACTATTAGGTTGAAGGAATTTTGTTATATCTTTAACAGGAGAATTGAAACGAAAGATTTAAAAAGCTAACCGGCAAATCGATCTTATGAGAAGATTTTTTAGTATAGTACACATTACCTTTTATTTAACAACCATTCTTGAGTTAAACATAAAGTAAAAATAACCGGACTCCTGGGTATACCCAAATGTTAGTGGCCATTCAAGGATAGATTTTCACTTTGGAAAAAAATATTCGTACCTTTGTATAAACGGATTGATCATGACAACAAAAGATTTAAGAAAGGAAATCAATCGTGTTATTCAAAAGGTTCCAGATGATTTCCTTACA